>JBGTLS010000639.1:0-2385 GCA_041744015.1 Cryomorpha sp.
CGAATTTCTTCGAAAGAAACGCGGGCCCGCTGCACGATGCGTCCTCGGCCGGTTTCGAAAGCCAGTTTTACACCTTCATAACCATATATGATAGAGCCCGTCGGAAAATCAGGCGCTTTTACGTGCTCCATCAACCCGGCAACATCAATTTCGTTGTTCTCAATATATGCCACAGTGGCATTGATTACCTCCGTGAGGTTGTGTGGTGGCATATTAGTAGCCATTCCGACAGCAATACCACTTGCTCCATTCACCAAAAGGTTTGGAATTCTGGAAGGAAGAACGGTTGGCTCGGTGAGCGAATCGTCAAAATTGTTTTGAAAATCAACGGTTTCCTTGTCGAGATCCGCGAGCATTTCTTCCGCTATTTTGCGTAAGCGTGCCTCGGTATACCTCATGGCTGCAGGGCTGTCGCCATCCACAGAGCCAAAGTTTCCCTGACCATCCACGAGCGGATACCGCAGAGACCAGTCCTGGGCCATACGCACCATGGTGTCGTACACCGACGAATCGCCGTGTGGGTGATATTTACCAAGCACCTCCCCGACGATACGGGCAGACTTTTTGTATGGACGATTAGACAATACGCCAAGATCAAGCATTCCATATAATACCCTTCTGTGTACGGGCTTGAGACCGTCTCTTACATCGGGTAAAGCGCGCGAAACGATAACGGACATCGAATAGTCGATGTACGCCGAGCGCATTTCATCTTCAATATTTATAGGAATGATTTTTTCTCCTTCTGCCATTCTGTGTATGATTTTGGATTTTTGTACGGTTTTTGCACCGCTTTTTGCGAAAGCCCGAAAGTACTCATAAAGCTCGCTTTGAGCACTACAATCTGGATGCTAATTTTCAACAAAAATGTGTGGAAGAAAAGAGTTGTAAATCATCGCACAACCCTCCCACTCAACTTAAATTTGAAAAATGCGTTATTCACTGTAACTTCGGATAGCTTTGACTAATTTCATAGCATAATCATTTTAAAAGAAAAGGAAACACATGGAAGCAAAATTTTCGCCCCGTGTTAAGGACGTAATCAGTTACAGTCGGGAAGAAGCTCTTCGGTTGGGTCATGACTTTATCGGCGTGGAGCACCTCTTGTTGGGAATCATTCGCGAAGGTGAAGGTACGGCTATACAAATTATGAAAAATTTGGGGGTAAGCCTCAAGGAACTCCGCCGCGTGGTGGAATCTTCCACGCGAGCTGCCTCCGTAAAATCCGGTAATCTCGGAAATATCCCACTTGTAAAACAAGCTGAAAAGGTATTGAAAATCACTTACCTCGAAGCCAAGTTGTTTAAGAGTCCCACTATTGGAACAGAACATTTACTACTGAGCATTTTGAAAGACGAAGACAACGTAGCAACAAGAGCGCTGCTCAAATTTAATATGGATTACGAAACTGTGCGTTCGGAACTGGAGACCATGCGGTCATCTGAAGAAGCGCGGCCGTCAGATGCGCCACGGGCAGAGTTCCCAGGACCCAATGACGATGAAGACGATGATTTGGGAAGCAGCACCTTTTCAGGTGGTACTGCAGGTGCCCGGAAGCCCGCTGATTCTAAATCAAAAACTCCTGTTCTTGATAATTTCGGGCGGGACCTTACCAAAATGGCTGAGGACGACAAACTCGACCCTATCGTAGGGCGGGAAAAAGAAATCGAGCGCGTATCGCAGATTCTTTCACGCCGAAAGAAAAACAATCCGGTGCTCATCGGTGAGCCGGGCGTTGGTAAATCTGCTATCGCGGAAGGCCTTGCCCTACGAATCGTGCAGAGAAAAGTATCACGCGTTTTATTCGACAAACGCATCGTGTCGCTGGATGTGGCTTCGCTTGTAGCTGGTACCAAATACCGCGGTCAGTTTGAAGAGCGAATGAAGGCGGTGATGAATGAGTTGGAAAAATCTCCGGATGTCATCCTCTTTATCGACGAAATCCACACCATTGTGGGTGCGGGCGGTGCCAGTGGATCTCTGGATGCCTCCAATATGTTTAAGCCAGCCCTGGCCCGTGGAGAAATCCAATGCATCGGTGCTACTACCCTTGACGAGTACCGACAGTATATCGAAAAGGACGGCGCACTGGAAAGACGGTTTCAAAAAGTCATGGTTGAACCTACCACGATTGAGGAAACGATCCAGATTTTGAACAACATTAAAGACAAATACGAGGAACACCACAGTGTAACTTACACACCCGAAGCGCTTGAAGCTTGTGTCAACCTCACGCACCGTTATATTTCAGACCGTCACCTGCCGGATAAGGCCATTGACGCGATGGACGAAGTAGGCTCCCGGGTGCACATCACCAACATCAATGTTCCCACTGAAATCATCGAAGCTGAGAAGAAGATCGAGGAGATCAAAGAAGAGAAAAAC
>JBGTLS010000640.1:0-5462 GCA_041744015.1 Cryomorpha sp.
GGTGGATGGCGATCAACAAGGCTTCAAAAGAAGACAAAGACTTTATGAACCGCATTCGCGACTATGTAAGTGATGGAAAGCTCGATGCGGCACGCAGCCTTTGCTCGGCATCAGACACACCTATTGCTCGTATGCTCGATAAGGGAGTATCGCGCATTGGCAAACCGATGGACGATGTGAGCGCATCTATAGAAAATGTAGGCAAGCTGGAAGTATACAAACTGGAAAAAGGATTGGCTATGCTGGCTACTGTGGCCGGAGCAGCGCCCATGATCGGGTTTCTCGGAACCGTAATCGGAATGATTGCCACCTTCCATGCCATGAAAATATCCGGTGCCGGAGTGGAAATTGATGCTCTTTCGGGGGGTATCATGCAGGCGATGGTCACTACCGTGACTGGTCTGATTATTGGAATCATCGCTTATATCGCATATAATACATTGGTGGTACGGGTGGATAAAGTGATTCACAATATGGAGGCAAAATCCATTGATTTCATCGACCTGCTTGAAGAACCGAGTAAATAATCTGCAATGAACTTAAGATCGAGAAACAAAGTAAATGCGAGTTTTAGCATGTCGTCGATGACCGACCTCGTGTTTCTCCTGCTTATATTTTTCATTATCGTGTCTACTTTGGTAAGTCCATATGCTCTGCCTGTAGACCTGCCAGTGAGCAGCAACCGACCAGGCACCAAACAAAATGTGGCCCTCCGGATAGACAGCGATTTGAATTTTTCTGTAAACAACGAGATTATCAACGCTCTTGAGCTTGAATCAGAACTGGTTCGAAACCTCAGCGGTATGGAAGAACCAAGCATCGTATTTCACGTTGATCAACGTGTACCAACAGGAGAAACGGTGCGTGTACTTGATATTGCCAAAAGGTATAAATGGAAAATTGTACTTGCCACCAAACCCAAATAAGGCATGGAAACCAACGAAAAAAAACGCAAGCGTAAAGCAATACTGGCCACGGTGATATTTCACGCAGTGGTGCTGATACTCTTTTTCTTTTTTGGACTCACACAGCCTGTACCCCTGCCTGAAGCACCGGGTACATCTATAGAATTCGGATGGGATACCGACGCCGCAGGAGAAGCTATGGCAGATATCCAATCGGAACCTGTACAGGAACAGGCGCAGGCACAACCCGAACCGGTGACAGAATCTGCTGCCGAAACCCCGATGGAAGACGTGGTAACCGATGATGAAAGCGAAATTGCTGTACCCCCAACAAAAAAGGAGCAACCGAAAAAAGAAAAGCCGAAGGAAGAAACAAAACCAAAAGAAGAAACAAAACCTGCGGAAGAGCCGAAGCCTACTATAAGTGATGCACTGAGTAAAGCCCTTGACAAGATGGGTACACCTGGTGGTGGCGGAAGCAAAGGTGATACAGAAGGCACCGGTGTGCAGGGAAATCCGGAAGGCACCACCGGCAAAGGTGCGCTGGGAGGTGGTAGCGGAAGCTGGCAATTGGATGGCAGAAGTATGATGCCGGGATTTGGAACGAAGATCAGCGATACCAAGGAAGAGGGAATAGTGGTATTGAATATTTCTGTGGATCAAAACGGGAGAGTGACCAATGCCACCCCCAATCTCAAAGAATCTACCACCACGTCTCAATACCTGATCAATCTGGCTATTAACGACGCGAAAAGCAACTTCCGCTTCAATGCCGATGCCGGAGCGGCCATAGAGCAACGCGGAAAGGTGCGCTACGTTTTCCAACTCAAATAATGAATTACAGCGAGACGGTTGACTATCTTTTTAGTCAGCTTCCTATGTTTCAGCGTATAGGCGCGGCTGCGTATAAGGCCGATCTCAACAATACCGTGGCGCTCTGCGAAATCCTTGGCAATCCCCAGGATAAATTCAAATCCGTACATGTGGCCGGCACCAACGGAAAGGGCTCGGTAAGTTCTACGCTGGCATCCATTTTCGCTATGGCGGGATACAAAACAGGCTTGTTTACTTCTCCACATTTGAAGGACTACCGCGAGCGCATCCGCATCAACGGTGAGATGATTCCCGAACAAAATGTGGTGGATTTTGTGAAGAAATACCGCGATCAGGTGGATACGATCAAGCCATCTTTTTTTGAGCTCACCTGCGCCATGGCTTTCGATTATTTTGCAGCAGAAAAAGTGAATATCGCCATTCTGGAAGTGGGCATGGGCGGACGGCTCGATTCCACAAATGTGGTGCGGCCCGAAGTGGCCGTGATCACATCTATCGGGCTGGATCACCAGCAGTTTTTGGGCGACACCCTGACGGAAATAGCCGCAGAGAAAGGCGGCATTATCAAAAACAACATTCCCGTGGTGGTCTCCGAAAACGAATCTGAGATTATACAGACGCTCGAAAGAATGGCATTCGAACGCCACGCTCCCCTTCATTTTGCAGCGGCTCATCACGCAGGATTGAAAACAGATTTGGGTGGCATTTATCAGGAAGAAAACATGCGCACCGTTGCTGCCACAGTAGAAATTTTGCGCAAGCTCAACTGGGCCCTTCCGGAAAATGCCGTACAGGAAGGTGCCATGAACGTTGTAAAAAATACCGGACTGCGCGGAAGGTGGGAAGTACTGTCGCACAATCCATTGGTAATAGCCGATGTGGGGCACAATGCTGAAGGAGTAGCCATTGCCATGCAGATGCTGTCAGATTTGCCGGAAGGCCAGCGCCATATCGTCTGGGGCATGGTAAGCGACAAGGATGCCACTGCAATATTTAAGTTGCTGCCAGTGGATGCTCATTATTACTGGTGCCGACCAGATGTACCCCGCGGAAAAGATGTGGAATTGCTGCGCAGTGAGGCGGCAGATTTTGGACTGGTTGGTGATGCATTTACTTCCGTAAAAAGTGCCTTTGAAGCAGCGCAAAAAGCCGCTGGTGCACAGGACGTCTTGTTTGTGGGCGGAAGTGTTTTTGTCGTCGCAGAAGTTATCTGATCAAATCCTGAAACTTCGCTTTGCTTTTTCTCTTCCGGAGCTTGTTGATCCAAATGATTGTGCCGGTCACGGGAAGGCCCGTAGCGATCAGACAGGTGATGAAATAGATGATTTTCGAAAAGGTTCCGAAAATATTTCCCAAATGAATAGCGTGGATGGAATTGGCAATTTTTGCGCAAGTGGTTAGATCATCGAACCGTTTGACCTCAACGGGTTCCAGCGTGTATTTATTGAGCGTAGCCGCATCGTAGGCATACAAATCGAAAAAACCGACCTTGTGCTTGCGCGCCATCACAAGCGGACTTTCCGGTGAGCCAAAATTGATCTGGGTAATGCCTTCATAGGCGAAACAAGTCGGAAATTGCACCATGGATTTCACATCATTTAGATTAAGTATAAATAGCGCCGCGAAAATAGGCCCTTCAACCCACGTGGGTATCGGATCCTGGAAAAAAAGGGCTTAGTGATTGAAAAATACCATGAAAGTTTTACGGCTGAAAGAGCCTGCCATCTGCGTAAGATCGATCTAAGGAGATGATTTTGATTTCAAAAACATTCAATAAAGTCGCAAATGATCATTCGTTGCATTTTTTTGCGTCGATTAGCAGTCTTATTCGTTGCAGAATGACCTGAGATACTTGCATATGAATCGATTGTACCAATGTCGTTTTCGAAGAACACTCCTGTCTATCGTTTTGCAAAAAAGCAAAAATGGAGCTGCTGGGAAATAATCTACATTCCACTTCAAAACTTGAATCTACAACCATTAATCATACTGCTTTAGTACGCTAACGATTTCATTCTTCTTATCAATCCGTTCAAATGCAATCGTTCCGGAAATTTCATCCGCAATATCCAATAGTTCAATGGCTTTCTCCAACATCAACTTCGCGACTTTTTTATTCTTTCCAATTGCCTCTCTGCCCGTTTCGTTCAGGTACTCGGATAAAATATCCAAATGTTCAGATGTACACTTGCGGTTTTTCAGATATTCCAGCGTGTCCTTTTTGGTTAATTTGATTATTTTATCAATCTCAATATCCAATTCGCTCTGTAGCCGTTCACTGGCAATTTCCATTCCCTGACCAGCTTGCCCCTGCGTTTTCATTCCAAGAAAATTGGAAAGTATTTGAGCTAAAACCTTTCCAATCTGTTCGATCTGATCTTTCAATAAATCCCGATGCTCCATTGAATCATTTTATAGGTACATTGACTATTCTATTCGGGTAAAACGAATATGATCAACCATTGCCCGGTTCACTTCTGTATTCATATTGATATTCCAGTCTTCAAAAGAAATTTTCAGGGTGTGCTCCCCTTCCCCAATGGTTATGCTATGCGCATTCGAATAGCCCCAGTCAGACCATTCATCGAGCCCGCGCTGCGGCATCACAGCGGGACCCACATAATCACTGTTCAAAAACAGGGAACGGATGGCACATTTATTATCGGTATTCCAATGTCCGCTGCCGTTGGAATAGCGCAGGTCGACCATGTATTTGCCCGGTGCCAGATTTAATGGAATAATGATTTCTGTGTTTGCTTCAGTTGACACCTCCACGAATCCAGGACCTGAAAAATTGAGGTATTTCTTTGATGATTTGATGGTATATCCTTCAATTTCGACGATTTTAGGAGTCGATCCGATCTCTAAAGGCTCGCTGATGAACGACTCATAACCGGCAGAATCGATCGCACTTACTGCGTATTCAGCGTGTAGTTCATTCGCATCCGGAATGAAATAGGGCTCATTGGTGAATTTCAGGGATTCGCCATTTCGGTAGACCAGATACGAACTGGCATTTTCCACAGCATTCCATTCCAATGTATCCCCATTTCGCGAAATGGGGTTGGGCAGCGTGTAATGGTTTTTCACCAGATTGATCTCCTGATTATCAAAAGATTGGTTGTCCAGTTGGATCACGATGGTATGACTGCCCTGAAGATCGAATGGAATTTCAGCATTTTCAGATTCCGCTCCATCGATGTGGATGTTAGAGATGGCATTTCCGAATCCCTTCACGGTAATGTCGAGTGTGGCATTGCGGTATGTGAAATTGGTGAGTCGCATGGTGCCGCCATATACTTCGGGAATCACCGGCTGAAAAGTGAGCCGGTCCGGATGAAATTCCATCCCGAAAAATACCCGGTGCACCATGGCCAGATTGCCGGCAATGCTCCAGAGCATCTGGTGGGAGTTGATTTCCGTGGCTTTAAAATCCCCGGTTTCGGTATCCATGTTTTCGTAATTCGAAAGGAACAATCCGGCGGCGCGGTAGATGGAAGCGAGCCCGTGGTTAAGCACTTTTTCGTTACCCGCTTGTGCGGCAGCCAGATTCCAGTATGCCTGCACGAATGGCCAGATGGCATCGTTGTGGTAAGGTGGAATCCCAGGAATTTGCGGGTAGATGCAGGTAGCGCCAAAATCAGTCAGCGGCGACTGCGCCACAATGGTCTTTGCCCGGTCGGCATCGGCGATGCCAAAAATTACCGAAAGCGCTTCGCCCAA
>JBGTLS010000641.1:0-5547 GCA_041744015.1 Cryomorpha sp.
CAAGTTGTATTCTTAGCGGTTCTCCTTCAGAATACCCTTCCGGGTTAAAGTAGTAAGGCGTTCTGTAATTATTCAGCAATATCTGGAAAACGGCGACTGCCACACCCAATCCGATTCCGATCAGCAGGTCGGTGAATACAATTCCCAGAATGGTAACCATAAAAGGAATGAATAGCTCTCCGCCTTTGCGGTACATTTCTTTAAAAAGAGAGGGTTTTGCCAGTTTATATCCCACGATAAGCAGGATGGCTGCAAGGCTGGCCAGGGGAATCAGGTTGAGTACATGCGGAATGGCTATCACACACAGCAAAAGCAGTAAACCGTGAAAAAAAGCCGATGCTTTAGTCCGCCCGCCCGATTGAATATTGGCAGAACTCCGCACAATAACCTGGGTAATCGGCAGTCCGCCAATAAATCCCGAAATCATATTACCGATACCCTGCGCTTTCAACTCGCGATTGGTAGGCGTTACCCTTTTCAGGGGGTCGAGTTTATCGGTAGCCTCTACGCACAGGAGGGTTTCGAGACTCGCCACTACCGCAATCGTTATGGCAACAATATAGACCTGTGGATTGTTCCACTGCCCGAAATCCGGTAACGTAAATTGTCCGAAGAATTCTGTCATCGAACCGGCTACTGGCAGCGATACGACCTGACTTGCACTTAAGGTCATTGATTCGGTTGACCTGAAAAACAGGTTGAGCAAAATCCCTGAAATAACCGCAACCAATGGACCCTGGATTACTTTAAATACACTCACCTTTTTCATAAACGGACGCTCCCAAAGAATGAGTATGAACAAGGACACGAAGGTAATGATTACCGCTCCCGGCGTAATATAGTCGAACATGTTAAAGATTTCCGTAAAGGTATTCTCCCCGCCCTTTCCCATAAAAGTCAAATCCCCCTCGGGGCTGTTATCGTAACCAAATGCGTGGGGAATCTGTTTCAAAATAATAATAATTCCAATACCCGAAAGCATTCCCTTAATCACGGAAGAAGGAAAATAATATCCAATTACACCGGCCCTCAGAAAACCGAGGATGAGCTGTATGACCCCTGACAGCACAACGGCAAGCAAAAAAGTTTCGAAAGCTCCCAGTTCCTGGATAGCGGAGAGAACTATAACGGCCAGCCCCGCCGCGGGACCACTCACCCCCAAAGGTGATCCACTCACCAGGGCAACAATAATTCCACCCACAATTCCCGCAATAATACCAGAGAACAGTGGCGCTCCGGAAGCCAGAGCAATTCCCAGACACAGAGGCACTGCCACCAGAAATACAACGATACTGGCCGGCAGGTCGTTCTTTAAATTACTTAAGAAACCTTTTTTTTCGGATTGACTCATTTCAAATATTTTTAATAGTTATTAAAGTATATTTTCGCTCTTAACAAGCAATTCTGATGGTTTCCGGGACTTTCGAACCCGGTAAATTCAGGCGCCTTCCTGAGGGGGAATACACGCTCGAAAAGCTTGAATTTATTTCGAAATATGTGTACATGGAATTCCTGATAGATTCAATCCCTGGGTCGGGTTTTCGAAAATTTAATTGCTCAAAGCCCATTCCATCCATTCCTATGGCAATGACCTTATAGCCTAAGATGCCTGAGACAGCATCTTCCAGGTAAATTTTCTCATTAATCTGTATGCCCATGATTGATCTCAATTTCAACCTGCCGGTTTATTTCAGATCAAATATAATAGTATCACATTCATGCCGCTAAATTTATCTTAAATCACACCCGTCCTAGACGTTTAAATTTTCAAAACTACCTTCCCGTTTGACGCGGGTTTCCGCACCAAAATAATTACTTTTTTAAAATAATCCCCCCTTCTCTTAAAAGAGGGCAGTTTGAGTTGTGAGTTTTTTGATCTCATCAGGGTCTAAAAATGGTTTATCAAGCCATAATTGGAGGTCAATTTTCACAAATAAATTTAATCGTACAAAAGCAACCAGATTTGACAGATGCCAAATGTGTTTTGCCTCCCTCTGGAGCACTTTCAAGAGCAATATAGTGATAAGTGCTGTCCAAATCTGTATCATTACGGCATTGAGACTGGTTCCTACGAACGACTTGATTTTCAGGTTTTTTGATATCCTTGAAGAATGATTCGATGCTCCAACGTCTCTTATATAGCTCAGCAATGGTGGATGCTGTCCAACTAAAGTTATTGGTAAGCAATTCCAGGTACTGCTGGGTTTCTTCATCCCATACCTGGACCATTCGAAGTTGCTTATCGTATTTTTTTCGGCTTTTAGGTAGCGATAAAGATACGTTCCAATCGACTTCTATCGTTTCATTTGCTTGATCTGATGGTCTGAGCTCTCGTTCAGATAATTCGAATTTTAAATTTTCTTTGCCGCGGATTACGAAAAACACCCCTCTTTCATCAAGTGTTGACATCCAGTCGAAGTCCACATAACCACGATCAGCCACTACGATACTTGCAGTAGGAAATTCTATGTCGTGAGCAGCGGTAATATCAGATACTTTTCCATCTGTCATATCAACAAATACGGGTAAACATCCGTCGAAATCCAAAACCGTGTGGAGTTTAATTGCACCTTTTTTCTTACGAAAATGAGCCCAATCATAAAGTTCCAGGCAAAGATTAATGACTGTTGAATCCAATAGGTATATTTTGCGCATGGGCAGGAGGCTACGTGATATCTTGAGCTGAGGAGAAAACTGATCATAAAGTGCGAAATACATGTCCCGGAATACCTCCCAGGATTGATGCTGGTTGTTATAGGCCAGACTTGACTTCTTCATCGCTTTGGTTAGTCCCAGATGGTTCAAATCCCCGGTAGCTGAGCGCATCCCGTTGCAAAATTCATTAAGGCTGTTAGACTTTCAAAACTGACAAAACACCATAGTCACAAAGTGAGTCCAGGCATCATTTCCTTTACAATGCTTATTGGATTGATTTTTATCTACAAGCTTGTCGAAAGATTTCTTGTTGAATTTTTGGAATATCTGCGCAAATAATGTGATCTTCATACCGGAGTTGGTTTGTTTTTGTTTAGCGATTTAAACATACCGGAATTTTCCGGGCCAACTCCATTTTTTTTATCTCAGTTTATAAACGTCTTGGACAGATGTGATCTTTCATACATTCCTGAAGGTATGAAAAAACCGCCTGTAATGATTGAATGGTCAAGCGTGGATAATTGTCAAGGATTTTAATGCTCTGTCCAGCCCTGGGCGAGCAGACCAATGATGTGTTCCACAGAAATTCTGGTTCCTTTTACTGCTGGCTTGCCAACGAGGATGTTGTTGTCTGATATTTCTATACTCCAACGTCTCTAATATAGCTCAGCGATAGTTGATGCTGTCCAAACTAAAGTTATTGGTAAGCAATTCCAGGTACTGCTGGGTTTCTTCATCCCATACCTTAACCATTCGAAGTTGCTTATCGTATTTTTCGGGAAAAATTAAAGAAAAATCGTGAAGGTCACTTTGTTCGCTCTTTGTTAATGATCTCCTACCCATTTTCTCCAACCACCAGAATTTTTTGTTGGCTATCTGTGGCACGGCAAATGTTGCGGGGAAATGAAAGGACAAGCTGGGAAGGCGTGATCCCATCAAGAGAGTTGATGCGACTGCCATTTCTCAGGTCTGTTCATCTGAACTGTCAGAAAATTGTGCGAAAGAACGTCCAACTTGAATAAAACAGACTGATAATTTTCACCGCCTTTGCTCGTGGCATGTCTGTTGGTCTGCTTGATTGCTGCCAATATTTTATATATCCACAAATAATTTCCCCATGAAAAAACATTACATCTCAATTTTTAGTATGGCAGCCTCATTTGTTTTGCTGTCCTTCGCTTCCCATGCCCAGGGATTAATACCCGATGACAATATACCCGGTGTTATGATCGCCGAAGGGTATAATATTGAATTGGGTATAGACGGTCTGAACTATCCAAGTAATATCACAATCGGAAACGGGACTATCTGGATTACTGAAGCAGGTTTTCCGGGTGTGCCGCCTACCGTAAAAGAGATCACCCTCAATGGTGACAACCCTGGTATGGCCACTGTAATTTTATCACCTGCCATGTTACCGATTGGCACGTTGCTGCCACCCTTTACCGATATCACTTTCAGAAATGGCCGCATTTGGCTTTCGCACCGTCAGGTGGGCGCCAATGAGTGGCCGCTCGGAGCAGTATCGCACTTTGACCCGGCTGATCCCGCAGGTACTTTTATGACAGTGATTGCCAATCTGCCATCGGCTGGCGACCATTCTAACAATACGATTCTATTTGGCCCTGACGGAAAAGGGTATATCAGCATTGGTTCGGCGACCAATTCCGGGGTGGTCGGTTCTGACAACGTATTTAGCTGGGTTGAAAATGCCCCGGGCTTTCGGGACATGGCGCCGGTAGACATTACTTTTGCACCCAATTCATTTACCGCCCGGGTGCCTACATCTTTGGACCTTGATTCAAATGCTGTCACCGCCGCCTATCGTCCATTTGATACTGGCGCAGAGACCAGTGAATATGCAGTCGCAGCCGCCACTCCTTCCGATCCCCAGGATGGGATAATAGCCGGTTCAGGCGCTGTATACTCATTCGATCCGACGGCTTCAAACGTAATGGCTTCTCTTACGCTTGAATGCTGGGGCTTACGGAATGCCTTCGGCCTGGCTTTTGACCCCGGAGATGCAACGCGATTGTTCATTTCCAATAATGGATCGGATCTGCGTGGCCAGGCGGGCGACCCGAATGATCCATTGAACCCAGACACTTACGTACTACAGGGAAATCGACCTATAGCCGGTGACTACGACGAGATGTTTGAGATATCCGTAGGTGGCGACGTAGAATTTTTCGGATGGCCGGATTATTTTCACGACCCCGAAACCAATGAGCCTTTGAGTGTCGCCGATGCCGTTTTTTGCAATTCTGAGATACTGACCCCAGCAGATTGCGCTGAGCCATTATTTGCAGAAAGTTTTGCAAATACCCTCGTCGTGGAAAATGCCTTCGCGTCCGTTGGCCCATTCGTATCTGTCACGGGATTTTCACCTTCTACAAGCAGTGCTTTCGGTTTCGAAAATAATTTATTTGTCACAGAATCCGGCGCATTTGCACCTCAAACGGGTACATTCGAGTTTACCGGCTACAAAGTTTCCAGATTTGACCACATGACAGGCGAAAAATCTGACTTTGTCGTTAATTCCGGTACCACTGCCGATGAGCTTCTCCTTCCGGAAAAAATGAATAAACCAGTTTCAACAATCTTTATGGGTGATGTCATGTTGATAGTTGATCTGGGTGTGCTTGAACCAGGCCTCAGTATATTTGGATCCGGAACCGGAAAAGTGTGGATTGTTTCTAATTCGGCACCGGTTGGAATCAATGAAATTCATGGTGAAAATGAAATTCAGCTTGGTCAGATTTTTCCAAATCCGGCCACAACTTCATTTCAGGTAGATCTCTACATCGATTCCCCTTCGGAGGTTCACTTGTTCCTTCTGGATGAGTACGGAAGGATGGTAAAAAATATTTACAATGGTCGATTGACCAATGG
>JBGTLS010000642.1:0-6039 GCA_041744015.1 Cryomorpha sp.
CTGGAAAATTCAAACCTTATTCCTTACGCCTTATCCCTTACGCCTTTTTTCCTTACGCCTTACGCCTTATTCCTTACGCCTTATCCCTTACGCCTTTTTTCCTTACGCCGTATTCCTTACGCCTTTCTCCTTACGCTTTACGCCTTATTCCTTACGCCTTTCTACTTACGCCTGGCACATTTCCGAGCACGGATATTGTAAAATTCCGCACTCCTAACTCCCAACTCCCCACTCCGAATTCCACATTCCCATTCGCCCTCAAAAATATTCCACTCAAATAAATTTTTTCCCTCTCATTGAAATGTTTTCAAAATCTGTCAATGGCCTGATTACGTTTGCAGCCGCAACAAAACAAATGCAACAAACACAACAAACTAAAAATCAATGAAAACAAATCAACTTTTGACAGCATTCGGCATTTTAGCAGCCGGCCTAACCTCAGCCCAACCAGTAATTCAAATGAGCCAGGTCACACCACAGATAGGTGCCTCTTATTCGTCCACCAATTCAGATTATATGGATCCGGGAAATTCCGGTGCCAATCAGGTTTGGGATTTTTCAGAAATGGAAAGCATGGACATTTACAATGTGGAAATAGTTAGTCCGCAGGGGCAACCAGGTAACGAGGAGTTTCCCGGTGCCACCCATGCTATGATTTCCCCTGAAGAATCAACTGTGGGATTCGCCTCTTTCGCAAATAATACTTCACAATTTCTAGGTTTTGTGGCTGTTGAAGAAGAAATGTTTTACAAGTTTACAGATCCCCGGATCGAAATGCAATTTCCGCTTTCGTTTAATACAACTTTCTCCGATGAATTTTCCAATACCATGGATTTGGGCGATGGTTTTTCCACAGTCGAAACGGGAACGGTTACAGCAATTGTCGACGGTTATGGCACTGTAACAACGCCGGCTGGGACGTTTACGGATGTACTGCGCATAAAATACGAAAGCGAGAGCGTACAGGTCTTTTTTATCGGAGAAATGGAATTGTTTTCCTCGGATATTTCTGAAACCAGTTATGTTTTTGTCAAATCAGGTATTCCCGCCCCGGTAGCAGCTTTTTCGGAATATATCAGCGAAGGTGAGCCCATCTTATCGGCAGAATTCTTCTCTGGTTTAACCCTTTCCACTGATGGCGGCCAAAATCTGGTATCAGCGATGGAAATTTTCCCATCACCTGCCTCGACATATGTGGAGGCTCGTATGAATGTGTACGAAAACGCCTCAGTGGACTACAACATGTTTACCATCGATGGTCGACTTGTTGCACAATGGTCCGGAAAACAGCTGATCGCCGGTGCAAACAATGAGCGCTTTGACCTTCCCAAATTGGCAAATGGAATTTATATCTTCCAAATTGCAACCCCCGGACAGGTGCTTTCGCAAAAACTGATGGTGGTACAGTAACCCAAAGACTTATTAAAAAGCCAAAACCCCGATCTCCGGGGTTTTGGCTTTTTATCATTTTGCACTTGCCCTGCGCTCAGTAATTCATGCTTCCCCAATTTGAGCACGGGAATCAACAAAACCGTCCCCACACTCTTCCAAAGCAGAGCTGATCAATTATTTTTAGTTTACTGAATTACATTTATTTAAGTCATCCCCCATACCGTGGTTTCTCCAGATGGCATTTGCTTTGACAATCATTTTTCAGATGGTACACCGCTTTCAGTACCATCTTTCGAAAATAGTTTTATTTTTTGTTTGGTTGTCAAGTAGTAAGCCTGTCTCTGGTCTCAGACAGGCTTATTATTTATTCCTTAAAAAATTTAGTGGTCAGGATTCCGGTTGAAGTGTATGTACGCAAAATGTACATACCCCGGCTGAGCGTTGATACATTCAATAATTGGGTCATGTTTTTTTCCGAATAAACCATCCGTCCATGCAGGTCATATACTTCCACATTTACAGTTTCCGGTTGTCCCTCGGCAAAAATGATTTGCGCGTTTTCTTTCACCGGATTGGGGAAAAGGGTGATCGCATCAGAAGCGGCCACATTTCCGGAAGGAATCACAAAAACGGACCAGTCTGACCATGGGGTTACAGATAGTGGATTTAATTTACATGCGCATCGCACCCTCCATTCATATTGGCCCCCTCCGGCCAGGGCTGATTGGGGTACAGTCAGCGAATTCACTTCAAAACCTTGCACATCCTGGGTTAAATTTTGGCTTGTGCCGACTTTCCTTCCGTTCACCTGGCAGCCAATGGTTTTTGGAACCGCATCCCAGTATACGATCACATTGTTTGGATTCACCTGTGCGCCAAGGCTTGTAGGTGCATAATTATCCCGGCATGGTCCGAGTTTATTTGGAAACCAAACCACGTGATTTGCGAGGCCAGCCGCCACATCCGGATATCCATCACCATTGAGGTCGGCTAAGTGTAAATTGTTCGGGTTCTCAAAATTCTGTGTAAGGATCCGCCTTGGGCCCCATATCCCGCCCTGGTTTTCAATATAGTAAACTGCGTTCTCCAGGGTTGCGGTGACCACTAAATCCATGTCTCCATCCTGATCTATATCACTGCCGAACAAACTTTGCGGCGATAAGGTGTTCCTCGGAATATTCACAGCGGGTTCAAAAACCATGTTGCCGAGATTCAGTGCGTATTTCACCCGATTGGCAAAAGCTCCACCAGTAAAAATATCGGGAAGTCCATCACCATTAAAATCAAAAACGGTGACACTGATTCCTCCCTGCACGCCAGTGATAACATTCTGCGGAGCAGAAAACACCCCATTACCCAGATTTTTCAAAACTTTGGTTTCCGAAGCTCCGCCCGCCACCACATCGATCAGCCCATCACCATCCATATCTTCAAAGACAAATTCACGGCAAGCATAACATTCATTTGTAATCGTCTGTCGTGTGCCAAATCCCCCGCTTCCATCGCCCGCATACCAGTATACTCCGGTATTTCCAAGAGAAGACACACCCAAATCCAAATGATTATCACCATTGAGATCGGCAAAATGAAGCACCTGAGGACCGTTCAAACCATTGTCGACCTCCACAAAAGGTCCAAATGAATTCGAACCCAGATTTGGTAAGTAGCCCACATAATTTCCCGTTTCAGATAAAAAGAACACTTCTGGTAAACCATCTCCATTCACATCGGCCAGTTCGACACGTGATACTGGATTTAAGTCAGTATGTATCACAACTCTGGAAGCGAATAAATCCTGTCCAATGCCTCTGAACAGTGACACCTTTTGATCTGCGCCCGAAGTACTCACCACATCAATGATTCCGTCACCATCCACATCCCCGCTATACACAGCATTCGCCCCTGGCGCTGTATTGATTACGGGCATTTGAGGTCCCAGTCCAAATACGGATGTTGAATATGTGCTCAGTCGACTGTCATTTTGCGAAAGCGTGATGAGAACATCAGATCCGTCCATATCGAGATCGGCAAAAACCATTTGGCGACAGCCGAAAACAGTGGCATCAAGTATTCCCTGAAGGGTAAAAGTTTGGTTTCCATTGTTGTAAAAAATCCGAACTTCTGAGGGGTGGGGTCCGCTGGCCGCCAAATCGGGATATCCATCATCGTTAAAATCTCCGGTGGTTAAAATTCCCCCGCCCAATGTAGATGTTGAAATGTTTTTGAGCGTGCTAAAATTTCCATTTCCAAAGTTCTCGAACCAACACAATATACCACCATACGAATTGGCGAAGACATCCAGATCTCCGTCGTTGTCGATATCCGCTGTGACAACCGAATATGTGGCAGAAAGTGCCGTGGTAAGGACCTGTTGCGGTCCGATATTTCCATTACCCAGATTGCGGTGCCAGCTGACATCGCCCGCATTGAGCGAGGCGGTTATAATATCATCCAGTCCATCGCCGTCAATATCGGCGGTGTGAATATCGAGCACGTCTTCACTGGTGGTTGATAAAACCACGACTCCGGAAAACATCCCCCCTCCGGCATTGGCCAGCCAACCTACAGCGTCTAATTCGCCGATACCGACCACAAGATCTATTGTACTATTCCCATCCAGATAGGCCAAAGCCATGGCCGTGATGTCGTCGGGTAATGTCACGATATGTATTGGATACTGAAACTGGGCACCGCCTGTATTGCGTTGCCACCGCACGGTCCTTCCGGAAGCCCAGACGATGTCCATCAAGCCGTCACCGTCGATATCAGCAGCCTCTACAAACCCGGCACCCGTATTTAATCCTGGGATGGGTTTCGCGGGAGCGAAATTTCCGTTTTGGAGATTTTCAATAAAGTGCAGAGCCGGGCCCTCATCGAGCGAAAATCCGGTAATCACAAAATCCAGATCACCATCTCCATCAAAATCGGCTGTGGTAAACTGGCTGAATTGAATGGGTGGATCGGTGAGAAATTTTGATTGATCAAAGGCCGGCTGGGCAGCCGCGCTGAGAGACATGAGCAGGAACAGGCTTGTCGGAATAAATGATTGACGCATAGTGGTTGATGATTGATTTATACCAAGGTAAATCAATTTTCCATGCGTCATGTCTTTCGGTGAAAATATTCTTATCAGCGAAAATAACCTGAGACTTTCCCTTCCGGAAACAGCGCTTCATGTAACAAAAAAACGAAGGGAAGGATAACCTTTACTTCCGTGGTCCACGCAAATGAATGATCAGGCCATCCAGAAAATTGCGCAGCAACTGATCACCGCATTCCATATAATTGGGATGGTCTTCCTTCCGGAAAAATGCCCCGAGTTCGCTTTTGCTGATTTGAAAATCGTTGAGCTTGAGAATTTCGACTATTTCATCGTCCCGCAGTTTGAGCGCCACGCGGAGTTTTTTTAAAATATCGTTGTTGGTCAAAGCCATAATCGTTCAATTTATTTTGCGAAGATAAAGCAATCGGATGGCGGACAGGTGTCCGTATTGGGAAAAACATATCTTCGTCCTGACTTATGAAAAGCCTCTGCCTCCTCTTCTTTTTACTCTTCCCATTTTCCCTCCTGGCACAATCGGAAGAACTTGCCATCCCTTCTAAAAATGTCACATTGGGAGCCACGCTACTCCTTCCGGGATTTGATACGGATACAGTGGCCTTGATCATCGCCGGGTCCGGTCCCACCGATCGCAATGGCAACCAAAGCGGGGGAATGGAAAACAATTCCCTGAAGTTTATCGCCGAAGGCCTTGCGCAAAACAACATCGCAAGTCTCCGTTTCGACAAACGAGGCCTACCCGGAAGCCCAATGGACAGCCTGGCGCGGGCGCATACACTTTTTGATGATTTTGCTACGGACGTGGCCCAAATCATCAGTTATCTCAAAATGGAAAAGGGTTTCCGCCATGTGGTGGTAATCGGACACAGCCTTGGATCGCTCGAGGGCACCTTGGGCGCACAGCAGGCGGCTGTATCCAAATTTATATCCCTTGCGGGAATGGGGCATTCAATCGGAGAAACCCTGCGCCGGCAACTCGGAAAACAGGGCGCTTTTGTCACGAATATGGCTTATCCGATCATCGATAGCCTTGAAGCCGGGTTACGGGCCGATTCTGTGCCAGTCTTGCTGGAAGGCCTTTTCGGCAAAAATATACAGCCATATATCATGTCGGTAATGGCCTACGACCCAGCTGCTGAATTGGCAAAACTCGATTGTCCCATCCTCATTGTCAATGGTACCACAGACCTGCAGGTAACCCTGGAAGATGGGGAAAACCTGAAGGGATCAAATGCGCAGGCAAGAATGGAAGTAATCGAAAACATGAACCACGTCCTGAAAAGTGTAAGCGATAACCTCACAGCAAATATGGCGACTTACAACAAACCTGCGATGCCGCTCCACCCCGATCTCATGCCTGTTCTGGTGAATTTCATCAAAGAATAGGGCCGACGTGTCCTGAAGGGGTGTTTATTGTCCTCGATGCGGACAATGTTTTGGCGCAAGAGAACAGCGAAGTATAAGACGGTTTTTGAGAAGAGTACTGGGAGGAAAAAGAGTCACTCGACACCGCTGCGCTCGGAATGATAAAATCCCGGAGTTTTGTCATTCAGAGCGGAGCTTTTGCGCAGCGAAGAATCTGCATG
>JBGTLS010000643.1:0-11244 GCA_041744015.1 Cryomorpha sp.
ATTAGGTCAATATAGGAATTTTCTAGCAAATTGCTAAGATTATTCATATATCAAATGAGCTGATTCAGGTTTTTGACCCGACTTATGTTCTGCATATATCGGAAATGAATTTTCAACTTTGTATAAATTTTGCCACTATGAATTTAAAAAAAAAGGGCTGCCAAATCCGGCAGCCCTTTTCATTAAAACATATTGAATGAATTATCGCGCAATCATAAATTTGTCGATAATCACTTCTGATTCGGTCGTCATTCGGTAGATGTAAACACCGTTTGGCAATCCTGAACCATCAAACTGCATGGTGTAGTTTTGTGCAGCATTGGCATCCTGATTGAAAAGGGTCGAAATCTGACGTCCTGACAAGTCGTATACTTCCAGTTGCACCTTTTGTCCATGCTCAACAGAGAAGCTCACAATAGAGATGCCGGAGGTTGGATTCGGAAGTGAAGAGAGTTGTGCCTCACCTGAGCAATCAATGGCTGTGACTTCAACGAAGTTGCTTACAGAAGCGCAAGGTCCTAAATCATTGACATTGGTCGAAGAATTGAGGTTGGCGGCACCGGTCGCTGAATTTACAAAGTAAATTCTGTATGTACCAGGAGCTCTCTGGGCAAAATTAAACCTGGAATTATTTTGACGAAGAGCAAGTACTGTACCCGATTCATTCGTTAAAACCCAACGATTTAATGAAGCCAATTCGCCATCATATACTATCTGCACACCTGTTGGACCCTCACCTACACAAACAGTAGTTGAAGTTGTGGGCGTAATGGTACCACCTGCGGGCGTATTAAGGACTGAAATATTCACAGAATTTGATACATCCCAGCATCCACCAGTATTTGGATTGCTCAATACAGCGTTGATGTCCACATCGTTTCTGTACGAGATATGCCATATTCTGTAGGTGCCTGGATTCAGGTTGCTCAGATCAAAATTTGGTCCGGTTGCATCTGTAGCCACCACACTTAAAGTTGCGCCTGGAGTCAATACCCATAGAGAGTTGTCTCCGGCTTCACCAGTCAGCACAGCATTTCCGAAGGTTACAGCATCTGATGTTCCCTCTTCAAAACACACCACATTGTTTCCTGCAATTGAGAGCACACCGCCATCAGAAAGACAAGGCACGAAGCAAGCGCAATCATCACCGATGATTCCGGCTACACCGGCTTGATCGAATTCGAGGGTGATGTCCACGTTGGCATTCACTTGTTCTCCTTCGTTGAAGCTCAGACGTACCAATACCGTCCAGTCACCTGAAGGATCCGTAACACTTCCAAGATTCAATGAACCTGTAAACTCTCCACCTTGTGAAAGCGGTGAAGGTTGCCATTCGTTGGTAGCGCCACCTGGAGCACCATTGGTTACATTGACGCCATTTGCATCGAGTATCTGAACGCGGAATTCATTTCTCCATGATCCACCAAATACATCTCCGGCAGCGGTCACATTGAGTTGATATTCGCCTGTCAAACCTGCTGGAACGCTAATAACGTAAGCAGGATTGGCATCAAATGTATTCGGAAATCCTACTGCTTCTGTAGCAACTGTTTCGCTGAAAAAAGAACCAGTGCCGTCGATGGTGCAGGCATCACCGAAGTTGGCGTATTCGCCTTCACCAAGATCGCAGTCATAAGCTGTTCCCGCACATTCGCAGTCACCATTGACAGTAGTATCGTAGAATCCATCGAGCGTACATGCGTCGCCGATATTGGCTTCAAGTGCCGGACAGTCGTAAGAACATTCGCCAGCTACTACGGTTCTGGTATGATCAGTCGCACCACCTGAAGTAGTAGGGCATGTAATACCAGCATGGCTGTAAAAACGAACGGTGCCAGTAAGGTTGCTTGTCCATACCACACTGCTCTGACCAGCCGCCAATACAGTACTGTTGTCAGCACTGGCTACTGTTACCCAGTAGGCTGGATTTGACAATGAGAATGTGTATTCAATACCGTCAACAACGTTCACAGTACTGTATTCGTTGGTCCAGGAACCAGCCGCATTAGCCGGAGGACCACCGCAAACAGGACTTAGGGTTAAGAACGAACCACCCGTGGTGCAGCCTTCAAATGTAATTACTGTACCACCTGTACAATTACAGTCTCCATCAATTGTGGAACCGACTGTATTAGGATTTCCATCATCACAGGCATCACCAAAATTGGCGAAAATAAGCGGACAGTCGAATACGGTGTTACATGTACGCGTTACACTTCTTGTGTGTGATGTAGCAATGCCGCCAGTTGTAGAACATTCTGCATCGATATGGCTAAAGAAAAGCAACGTGCCATCGGCGGGAGCTGTTAAACTTACTGAACCCTGACCTGCAGCAAGAATGGTTAAATCAACACCGTCAGCTACTGTTACATAGTAGTCAGGATTTGAAAGGAAGAAAACGTAGTCGTCTCCTGCAACCACTGTAACAAAGCTCAATTCGTTGGTGTATGCATCGTCCGGAGAATTTGCAGTTTCACCGCAAGTTGGGTCCAGATTTCCATAAGCGAAATCAGCAGTCAAACATCCTTCAAATGGTACTTCAGCACCGATACAAACGCAGTCTTCACCCAGGGTGCTTTCAACACCGGCTGGCTCGAAAGCAAGGGTAATGTCCACATTGGCATTGATCTGTTCACCTTCGTTGAAACTCAATCTCACCAATACGGTCCAGTCTCCGGAGGGGTCTGTAGCGCCGAGGCTCAGGGAACCGGTAAATTCTCCTCCCTGAGTTAATGTCGATGGTTGCCATTCATCAGTTGCTCCACCTGGAGCTCCATCAGTTACATTGACACCATTCGCATCAAGTACCTGAACACGGAATTCATTTCTCCAAGATCCACCAAAAGTTTCTCCTGCTGATGTAAGCGTAAGCACGTAATCACCTTCCAGTCCAGCTGGAACAGTTACTGTGTACGCAGGATTCGCTGCGAAAGTATTCGGGAATCCCACAGCTTCTGTAGCGACAGTTTGGCTGTAAGAGTCTCCGGTAGCGGGTAGGGTACAAGCATCGCCAATATTGGCATATTCTCCGTCACCCAGATTACAATCATAAGGCGTTCCCACACACTCGCAGTCTCCGTTTACAGTTGTATCAAAAAATCCGGCAAGTTCGCATGCATCTCCGATATTGGCTTCGAGCTCTGGACAATCAAAGTCACAAGCGCCGGGTAATACGCTACGCGTATGATTTGTGGCTGAACCATTGGTGGTAGGACAGGAAGGTCCGGCATGTGAATACATACGATAGTTCCCTGCGGCAAGCGGAGTGTAATTCACACTACCTTGACCGTAAGCCAAAATGGTCGTCCCATCGCTGTTGGTAACGGTAACGAAATAATTGGGATTGCTTAAGAAAAATTGATAGTTGATATTCGCATCTACAATATTGATAGTGGAATATTCGTTGGTCCAGGATCCTGTCGCATTAACCTGCGCTCCGCTGCATACGGGAGAAAGAGTCAAAAATGAGGTACCGGTGTTGCAACCTTGAAAAACAATAACGGTTCCACCAGTGCAATTACAATTGGCGTCGATGGTGGTGCCTGAGGTGTAAATGTCTCCATCATCGCATGGTGAACCAAAATTGGCAGAAATAAGTGGGCAATCGAAAACACCTTCCTGCTGGATGGTAACTCCGTCGAGATACACCCAATAGTCACCTGCGGCCCATTGGGCGAACCAGCGCAATCTCACAGAGCTTGCCGCCGGCACAAGGCTACCATCAATAGTATGGCTGTACTCGGTACAGGAAGTTGAAGGTGTATAATTGCCTTCATTGACAGTGTAAACAGTGGTATAAGTAACCCCTCCATCAGTGGATAATTGCAGTCTCAATTCGCCCCAACCGGCGGTGGTAATTGCAACTCCTACATTTGCGGGATTCATTGTACTTTGCCAGTTGAGCAGTTTAGTATCAAATGTTACATTGATATTTTCACCATTGGAAGTCCATATTGGTGCTGCAATCGAACCGGTTGCGGAAGAACTATAACGATTCCCTCTTAAGCTTGCGACACCTTCGCAGGGTGCACTCCCTGTAGTTATTCTCGAGAATCCGGAGTAGGTCCATCCGGTGGGCGTTGTTGCGGCTTCAAATCCCTCATTGATGAGGATTTGCGCGTTGGCGTTTTGCGTATTCAGCGAAAACATGCCAAAAAAGAGCAGGGCACTACAGGCCCATGCCCACTTAGTAAAGAGCATTTTCATGGTTAAAATTGTTTGGTTAAAATTTTCGGGTCTCCACAGCAGAAACTTCGGATTAACTGTTGTTAAATCCCGGTCAATTTAAGATAATAAACGACCAACTTGCAAATAATTCATATGGAAAGTTTGTATGGTTGTTTTTACATAATTGGTAACCAGGGATATAAAGTTTTTATTTAAAATCATTCAAAGTTGAATTTTGTGAAATCTCTCCGGGATAGAAGGCATTTTTATGAATCCTGAAATTTGGTCTTTCAAAATTGGGATGATTTATAGCACAAATAATTTTAATGACGGCAGGTAAAATACTGTATCTGGTATATGCAGTTGCCCGTCCCATTGTCTGTTTCCTTTCACAAAATGGCCTTGTAGCCTATCACGTGAATAGCTGATTGCTCTCCCGGCGATCACACCGTGCCTTTTTGATATATATCTTATGATAAACAGTGGATTGCAGACGAAAAATATTTTCATGATTGTAAAAAATCTGACAGATTATTTCTACATTTCGCGAGGGAAATGATCCCAAAAAACTAACCAAAACCAACCGTTATGAAAAAACAATTGCTTACGGCTTTTGCCGCTTTGGGCCTTATGTTGTTTTGCCCGAAAGTTTCAACCGCTCAAACAGCGCTCATCGGACCCAATCAGTACGCCTTTCAATTTACAGGCAATCCAAACTTCGGATTGTTTTTTAACGCGACCAACACGCGGTATGAGTTTCGCAATGGAGTCGCAGCTTCGGTATTGGGTATTGACGCCAACAACGGCAACTTTACCAGCAACCTGCAATTCGCTGCGGGCAGCGACTTTTTGGTGGGTCCCAACCGCTATGCTTTTCGTTCATCGGTGTCCCCGCTGATCGGTCTGTACGCCACCAATACGCAAATCCAGTTTCTGGGAGCTGCGGCCAACCCGCTCTTGTCCATCACTTTGTCCAATGGGAATATCGCGGCCCAGGGAGGTCTGACGGTGGGGAATGCCAGCGGCAATACCCCCGGTACGATACGCTATAATGGCTCCGACCTTCAGGGAAATAATGGCAGTGGATGGGTTTCGCTTACAGGCGTAGGTCCGGCAGGTCCAGCAGGACCGGCTGGACCACAGGGTCCTGCTGGCCTGCTACCTGCAGGAGTGGCAACAGCAGTACCATATTATGGCGGTGGAACGTGGAATGTCGGATTAAGCGCGCTCCGAAGCGATGGTACAAGCGTTGGGGCAGGGACGGCTCCATCAACTTCCTCGCGATTGGTTGCTAATGGTTTGGTGAGCGCTGCAGTGCCTGGAAATAGCACAATCAGGGCAAACCGATTCGGATCATCCGACAATACTACTGCCGCCACAAGTTGGAGCGTTTCACAGGCTGACGCAGCCGTGCGCGGTTTTGTAGATTGGGGTAATTCATACTCTGCGGCGGTATATGGTTCTTCCATACTGGATTTTGAAAACAGCGCTGCCGTTGTGGGTTCCAATAATGGAGGAACCGTCTTTGGTGCACTGGCCTACCGGATTAATAGTACCACACGGGCCGGATACTTCAATGGTATCGTCGAGATTTCAGACAGGGCTTTTATAGGAAGTGGTACAAGTCCAATTAATAGCCGACTTGCGATAGAAAAATTACCAGTTGCAAGTGATTCCATCGGAATTTACCTTGCATCGTCCAATAACAACATTCAGATGAATAACTGGGTATTTGGAGAAACATCTGGTGCAGGAATTCCAATCGGAGGTGACTTGACATTGGGACGACTCGGCGCTGAACAATACATCTTTTGGTCCGGTTATTTCAGACCGGTGGTGGACGCAAGCAAATCCCTTGGTACGTTAAGCGGCCGATGGACCACTGTTTATGCCCAAAGTGGAACCATCAATACTTCAGATGCGAGAGAGAAAAAGAACGTGGAAAAACTGGAATATGGACTTGCCGAAGTAATGAAAATGAAACCGGTAAATTTTGAGTGGAACAACAGACCTCAGGATGGGAAGAAAATTGGCTTTATCGCCCAGGATTTACTCGAAATCATTCCTGAAGTCGTTGTAACAAAAGAGGCTGTGGAAAACCGTGAAACGGGAGAAATAACTTACAAGGAAGCCGACATCTATGGCGTTTTCTATGCTGATATTATTCCAGTACTTGCAAACGCAATTCAGGAACAGCAGGCTCAGATTGAAGAATTGAAACCTGAGGCCATGGTAAGCCGGGAAGACTTTGAGGACCTGAAAGCCGAAAACGCGTTGCTCAAAGATCAAATCGCGGAAATCATGAGTCGGCTCAGTTCTTTTGACAGCGACTTACAGTCCTGCTGTATGTCACATTCTGGCGGAGGCAAAGCCCTTGGGGTAGAAATGGACCGTGCCGAATTGGGTCAGAACATCCCAAATCCTTTTGGCGAAAGCACGATCATCAAATTTTACCTGCCGGCAAATGCCAATCAGGCTGTGATTCGTGTTACCAACCTCGACGGTAAAGCCGTACAGGATTTCAAACTGGACGGAATGACCGGCCACAACCAGGTTGAATTTACCACATCCGGCCTTGCATCCGGAACTTATCTGTATACCCTCTTTGTGGATGGAGATTTTATTTCCACCAAAAAGATGATGATAGCCCGGTAATATCCAAAATGCCTCATTGCAACAAAGCCCTTCCTATTCAGGAGGGGCTTTTTGCATTTCGGTACGAGGGGGAAGATTTTATGGAAGATTTGAATCTTCTTCCTCTTCCTTATCGCGTCGGTTTTTACGGCGACCGATGTGAATGGCATGCGGCTGTGGCTCGATTCCGTGTCCGTATCGACGGGCAAAAACCCATGTGAGCTCAGCGCCAAAAAAGAGGATGAGACATGAATAAGAAACCCAGAGCAAAACCAGAATCATGGATCCCGCGGCACCATAAGCCGAGCCCGGGTCAGAATTGCCGAAATAGAGGCCGAGACCAAATTTCCCTATCTCGAAAAGGACAGCAGTAACAATAGCACCCACCCAAACCGTTTTCCAACGCACCTTGGCGTCTGGTAAAAAGCGGAATAAAAGGGCGAACAGCACGGTGATAACACTTAGTGCGATCACCTCATTGACTACAAAAACGACGTAGATCATCAATTCTGGCAACAATTGATCGATATAACCCTGAAGCAATGAAATCAAAGCGGTAAGTGCGAAACTGATCAGCAGTAAAAAACCGATTACCAGAATAAAGGCAAAACTGGTTGCGCGGTCGATGAGCAGTTTTTTAATCCCGGCTTTGGGATCTGTTTTTATTTCCCAGATGTGATTGATTGAAAGCTGTAAGTGATAAAATACGCCCGTAGCTCCAAAAATAAGTGTGGCGATACCAATAATGGTCGCAAACAGACTTTTGCTGCCCTGAGTTTCAGCTGTCATTTCCATAATCGTCTTAGCTGCTTCAGGGCTTAAGACCTCGGCAATTTCACTATTGAGCCGACCCGAGACAATGTCCTGTCCCCATATTGCCCCAACACTGTTGAGGATAATCACCATCAGACCAGGGAGTGATAATAAGGCGTAATAGGCCACGATCGCACTCAATCTCCATGGATCATCTTTATTCCATTCCTGATAGGTTTCCTTCAATACCGAAGGCAGATGTTTTATATGAAATTTGCGCTCAACGGGACTCTCCTCCATATGTATGTTGTTTGTGTTCTGATCTGAAATCAAAAATAAGTAATGCAATTAATGTGATGAACTAATATTTCGAAACTTCAAATTTGTCAATCTCATACGAGATTGAGTGCTACTAAGGATCAAATCACAGACCATTTATTTTTTGCATTTTGATCTCCCTGCCCTTTGCAACATTTATAAGTTATGAATACTGAAGGTACCTGCTGACAATTCGCTGTCATTCTCCGAAATATATTTGACCTTTTTCATTTTAGAAATGAGTACAGCGATAAAAGACATATTTAACAGGGATTTTTATAAGCGATTCAGCGCTGAGATGCAAGCCGTATTGCCATTTTTTGACACCCACCGATTTATAAAAGAGGTATACCGCGAGGACTTTGATCAACTGGAATTCAAACAGCGCATGCGTCGCACATCGGAAGTGATGCATCTGTATATGCCATCCAATTTTGCCGAAGCGGCGCCTGTAATCAAAACACTCGCATTGCGCCTGCAAAATCGAAACTTCGCCAATGGAATTGAATTTTTGTTTCTCCCGGACTATATTGAAATCTATGGGATAGATGAATTCGAGCTCGCAACCGAAATCTTTGAGACGATGACGCAGGTGGTGACCTGCGAATTTGCCGTCAGGCCATTTATCCTGCGAGACCCCGATCGCATGCTTGAAGTGATGAAGAAGTGGTCGCGACACGCAGATGCACGGGTGCGTCGTCTGGCGAGCGAAGGTTCACGCCCGCGGTTGCCGTGGGCGATGGCCATTCCTTTTCTGAAAGCAAATCCGGAACCCATCCTGCCCATTTTGACCAATCTTCTGGAAGACCCCAATGAAATGGTGCGCCGAAGCGTGGCCAATAGTCTGAACGATATTTCCCGGGACAATCCGGCACTGGTTGTTTCGCTTACCGCAAAATGGGGGGGACGGTCGGAGTGGACAGATGCCATCCTTCGCCACGGATGCCGCACTTTGCTCAGGCAGGGCCATCCCGATATACTGCGTCACTATGAGCTGGATGCTGAGGGAATGAGAATAGATAATTTCCGTATTAACACACCCACAGTAGAGATGGGCGACAAACTTCAATTTTCCTTTACCGTCCGCAACCTCACGTCAAAACCCCGGATGGTCCGGCTCGCTTATGGGCTGTATTATCTTCGAAAAAACGGGAGCCTCAGCCGGAAAGTTTTTCTGATTAGCGAAACACTTTATCAAGCTGGCGCAGTAAGGGACGTCGAAAGGTCGCAATCCTTCCGGCTCATTACCACCCGACAATTTTACCCCGGAGTCCACCGGATTTCTGTTATTATAAACGGGGAGGAGAAGGCGCAAGGTAGTATCCTGCTAATGGAAATTTCAAACTCCTGACCAGAGAAGTTAATAAGCGATTTTATTTCAATGATTTATACATTAAAAAAAAGCCCTGATTCGACTTTAGCAGAAAAAAATTTATGATGATCATGAACAATTGCTTTAAATCACAGTTATTAAAAACAGAACTCAGTGAAGTAGATTGAAGAGAAGCGAGTAGGTAGTAGTAGTAGTAAGGGAGAGCAGTTCGCAAGGACTGCTCTTTTTTTTTGCTCCTAAACGGATGCATTACCAGGGCTATAACGTTTCGGCGCGTAAGGCTTTATTTAGTGTCTGTCCATAAAGTCCAATATCTGCGTTGCACTTCTTTTGTAAACAGTCATTGACTATAGTCAACTCCTTGGTTTACGCCCTTCGGTTGTGAGATCGCTTCGCTAGTTCCAAAAGTGCGTGCGCCTTGATATTGTACTTTCTGGTTCAGCCACTCGACTCTATTGACAGACTCTATTTAAACAGGGAATCAAAATTCTGAGGGAGCGTATGGTGCTCCAGGTAGTTTACGAGTTCGTCCACTTTTTCGCCTGGAAACCCCAGTCGAAGGCCAACCCTGTGCAGGAGTTTCATTTCTTCGATATCCTTGTGTGCATCACATGTGTTTCTTTATCCATGGGGCGAAGAAAGGGAAAAGTTTTGTCAATTCTACGGCAGGAATAAGTCTATCCATTCAAGGTTACAGATCCTTCGCTCCGCTCTGGATGACAAGGGTCGGGGTTTTGTCATTCTGAGGAGGAGGAGGATGTCCATTTAAAGTTACAGATCCTTCGCTCCGCTCTGGATGACAAGGGCTCGGGGTTTTGTCACTCCTACGGCGGGCGCTCTGAATCATAAAGGATCAAAATATAAATCAGCTTGACTAACTTTGGGCCATGGGTAGATCAGGTACGATTTGGATGAAGGGGTTATATGCAGGATTTTTTATTCTTCTTTTTTCCTGCAATCCGCCTGTTCCCAGGGAAGAACGTGCCACCAATCCGCCTACAGAACAGATAAGGAACCTGGACGCTGTCGATTTGTACAACCGTCTTTTGCGGAGGCATATCAACCGGAATGGGGACATTCACTACAGGGGTTTTCAGGCCGACAGCGCTTCACTCAATTTGTATATCGCACATCTGGAATCGATCGATATCCATGATACCTCATATACCCGCGCAGACAGGATGGCGCACTTCATCAATGCCTACAATGCCGGTACCATTTACCTGATCATTCAACATTATCCGATTGCCTCCATTACTGAAATCGGAAAAGAACGGGATGGGGTGGAAAACAAAAGCTGGATCAGCGATATCTCGCCTGAAACCACAGCACCTTTCTACATTCCTGTGATGCGCATAGCCAATCAACCAATGAGTCTGAATGAGATCAAAAATGCCCTTCGCAACTCATTTGACGATCCCCGGTTTCATTTTGCCCTCGTGAATGGAACCCATGGCGCACCGAAACTGGCAAAATCGGCCTATGCCGGAAGTGTGCTCAACGTTCAACTCGAAGAAGCCGTTCGGGCTTTTTTCCAATTGCCGGATAAGAACAGACTCAGTCCGAATAAACCCATGCTCGCACCTCTGATGCGCGATTTTTCAGAAGATTTTCAAACCGATAGCACCAGCATAGTGGATTTTGTAAACCGGTACAGCCGGGTGCGTATCAATCAATCCGCCATGCCCGAATTTTTGTCGTACGATTGGCGATTGAATGGGTATTAGACAGCTGTTCGGAAGGGTTATCCAGATTAAATTGAACTTATGTATCACCTGATATATCACAAATCTGATAAAACAACGTTGGATAAAGAGGTTTTACCGCTCTTTTCTAAAATGGATGTCGGAGCTGTGGAGATTGAAATCATATCGGAACAGAATTGGCAGGATGGAGATGTGGTTCTGTCGTATTTGAACCACCAGAATCTCCGAACGCTGGTGAAAGCATTTCTGGGTAAAGAATGGTGTTTAGGTATATTGCCTCATCCGGAGGCAGCGCATATTTCGAAGAGTGTGGGTACCGGGCAGAAAATCGAA
>JBGTLS010000644.1:0-22155 GCA_041744015.1 Cryomorpha sp.
ATGGTGTTCCGAAAATAAATGCCTTGTCGGCCTGAACTGTGCTGCTCAATACTTCGGAGGTGATCTTTAAATCAGGCACGGCCGGATGAACCCTTTTCAGTTCGGCCAGCACATCGGGTTCGGCTGGTGTGCGAAACTCGACGAAATAGGTGTTGTCGTGAATGCTGAGTCCGGATACGCCGGTGCCATAATAGTTGGCCATATCTTCCCAAATCCGTGTGCGCGGTATGCCATCGCCCTGAAAGTGGGCCGCATTCCCGATCACACGGCCGCGAATGCTGTCGATACCAGCAGCCTTAATGGCCGCGACCCATTGCGTATAAAGTGCATCGAAACCCGTCCCGATGTGTCGCGAGCCGAGGGAAGGATCGCCACCGCCTACGATAATAATGTCGCCGATGAGGGTTCCATTTTCGATTCGGCCGTCCCATGCGAGGGTGGTGCGAAATCTGAAATCGCTGCCCAGGACTTCTATGGCTGCCGTGGTCGTGGCGAGTTTCCATACGGAAGCTGGACATAACCTACGTGAACCATCGAATTCCTCAATCACCTCGTCGGTGACAAGATCGGTTACCACAGCCGATATGGATGCACCGGACAGGGAAGGATGACTGGCAAAACGGGTGGTGGCATTCGAGACCTGACCGTGGGTGGCTTCCACCAAAAGGAGAAATATTGGGAGAATAAGTGTGCAAAGAAGTTTTGAGCGGGTGGTCATGGACAAGGTTTATGCATTTATAATGCAAATAAGGCACATTTGGTATAATTTCGGCTTAATTTAGTGAAAGCCTTTGTGTGGAATAGCCGGAATATGGTCGCGTGAAAATCTGAAAGATGCCCATCGGGATGCGCTCGATAGCGCTGTGGGATGCATCGGCCACCGCGGACCTGATGCCCGCGCCACGCATCAAAGCGAAAAAGCGGCGCTCGGCCACGCACGACTTTCGATCATAGATACCTCTTCGCGGAGCAATCAACCGATGACCGATCCTACGGGCCGGTACACCCTGGTGTTCAACGGAGAAATCTACAATTTCAAAAAACTCGGCGCCGAACTTTCCAGGAAATATGGAACTACTTTTCAAACCACCGGCGATACCGAAGTGCTGCTTTACGGACTTATCCACGACGGCGCTGAATTTATATCGGGTCTCAATGGATTTTTTGCTTTTGCGCTTTACGACCATGCGGAACACTCCATGCTGGCTGCCCGCGACCGGTACGGAATCAAACCGTTTTACCACGCAGAAACCAGTAACCAATGGATGTTTGGTAGCACCTTGTCAGCCGTCACTGCACTCGGAGCCTCCAAAAAAATAAACCATCAAAGCCTGACCACATTTCTGAGTCTGAACTATATTCCGGCTCCAGCCACCATCTTTTCCGGGGTGAAAAAATTGATGCCCGGACACTTCCTCTTCGTCTCTGACGAGGGGATTAAAGAAGAAGTTTATTATACGCTTCCGCAAAAAACGTTAGACAAAGTTCCGGACTTTGAAGAAGCAACGAAACATTTTAAAAAGCACCTCGAAAATTCTGTGGAAGCCAGGCTTCTGGCAGACGTTCCCGTGGGAACTTTCCTCAGCGGAGGGCTCGATTCATCGGTGATTTCGCTTATCGCAAACAGGATGAGACCTGGTATGCCGGCCTTTTCGATTGGATTTCCTGATCAGCCGTTTTTTGACGAAAGTCCATACGCCCGTGAAATCGCCAGGCATATCGGTGCCAAACACCACATCCTCGAAATTCGCGAGAAGGAAATAGATGAAAAACTCAACGGTATTCTGGACGCCATTGACGAGCCTTTTGCAGATTCATCGGCGGTGCTGGTCAACCTGCTATCGGAGTATGCCCGACATAATGTCAAGGTGGCGCTCAGTGGTGACGGGGCTGATGAACTGCTCGGAGGGTACAACAAACATCAGGCGCTGCTGAGGTCTCTTGGTAAAGGTATGGTAAACCGCGCGATGAAAACCAGCGCGGGGGCTTTGCATTACCTTCCTGCCTCGCGGAGCCACAAAACGTTTGATCAATTGCGGAAAGCGCAGAAATACAGCAGGGGTCTGCGTCTCACTTTTCCCGAGCGCTATTGGGCGTGGGCGCGTTTTACGCAAAAACAGGACGTGGAGGCTTTGCTCCTTCCGGATATGACTGATTTTAACAGGCTCCCAAACCTTGATTCTGTGGTGAATGGGCTCAATGAAAACGATTTTAATTCGGTATTGCGGGCAGATTTCGGTCTGGTTTTACCAAATGATATGTTGCATAAAGTTGACCTTATGAGCATGCACCGCGCATTGGAAGTACGGGTGCCATTTCTCGACCACCGGTTGGTGGATTTTTGTTTTGGCCTTCCGGCAAATTATAAAATTGACCGGAAAGGTGGAAAAAAACTTTTGCGAAAAGCTTTTGAAAACGAATTTCCGGAAGGGACATTTGATCGGAATAAAAGAGGTTTTGAAGCCCCGCTCGGTCATTGGTTGGGTGGCGTGCTGAGCCCTTTACTTGACAAAGTGATTGATCCAAAATTCATTACAGAGCAGAAAATTTTCAATGTTTCCGCCCTGCAGGCTTTGCGTCAAAAAGTAAAGAGCCGCAATCCCAGCGACAGTCCTCATACACTCTGGGCTGTGCTCGTTTTTCAACATTGGTGGCTTAGAAATTTTGGTAAATAAGTCCCCTAACCTTCCCATCAAATTGCTCCTTTAAAATTTTACCTTCGCCGGAAATATGCCGCGCATCCTTCGAATCATCAACCGTTTCAACCTGGGCGGGCCGACTTACAATGCGGCCTACCTCACGCGATACATGCCCGAACGCTACGAAACCATGCTGGTGGGCGGGATGAAAGATGAAAGCGAAGACAGTTCGCAGTTTATTGTTGAAAATCTGGGAATTACCCCGGTGATCATTCCTGAGATGCGGAGGGAAATCAATCCCCTGCAGGATTATGCCGCTTATAAAAGGCTAAAAAAAATCATTGCCGACTATAAGCCAGACATCGTTCACACCCACGCTTCCAAACCCGGCGCCCTCGGAAGGTGGGCAGCTCATAAAATGGCTGTGCCCGTGATCATTCATACATTTCACGGTCATATTTTTCATTCCTATTTCAACAGCACCACAACGCGTTTTTACAAAAGTCTGGAACGGAAGCTGGCCAAAGTGAGCACCCGGATTATCGCCATTAGCGAACGTCAGAAGGAAGAATTGTCGATGGAGCATCAGATATGTCCGCCTGAGAAAGTGTCAGTGATATCTCTTGGATTTGATCTTCAACGATTTCAGGATGACATCGGGGAAAAGCGAATTGTTTTCCGAACGGAATTTTCGCTTAGCGATGATGAGGTGGCCATTGCGATCGTCGGCAGGCTTGTGCCTATTAAAAATCACGACCTGTTTTTACGGGCATTCAAATGGACACGCGACCATGCGCGATCGACCATCCGGGCTTTTATCGTAGGCGATGGCGAATCGCGAAGCCACCTTGAGCAGCTTTGCCGGGAGCTGGAGTTGAGTTACAGCAGTGATTCGGAGATGAAAGTGGACGTGTATTTCACGTCCTGGGTAAAAAATGTAGACTACGTGAATGCCGGTGCCGATATCATCGCCCTCACTTCCAAAAATGAGGGTACCCCGGTGAGCCTGATCGAAGCCCAGGCAGGCAATCGACCGATTATATCCACAAGGGTGGGCGGAATAGAAAATGTAGTGATACCAAATGAAACAGCACTACTGAGTGAACCGGAAGATGAGGAGCGCTTTCGCGAAAATCTTTTACGGATGACCGATGACGCTGTGATGCGCAAGGAGTTTGGTCAAAAGGGCTGGGAATTTGTAAAAGACAAATTTACTTATGAACGGCTGGTAGCAGATGTCGCAAAACTATACGATTCGCTATTGCCATAATTTTAATACTTTCACGGGGCGTTACGCACGAAAACATATTGCATGAGGTTACTGCTTTTAGGAGTTTTTATCGCTTTGATTTTTGGAAGTTGTACGATCAATAAGGACCTTCTCTTCAAGACTCCACAGGATTATACATACGATGCATTTCCCGATTCGGTAAGTCCATCGTCTGTATTGACCCCCAACAACATCCTTACGTTCAACTTCTTTACCGGCAACGGGCATATGCTCGTGGAACGAGGTTTGGGTAGCACGATGATTTCAGAAGGCGGAGGGGGTATTCAACAGCAAAACATGGCCATGCAACGTAATATGCTCACCTATCTCATCGATACCGACGGTACAGCCAAAATGCCTGTTATTGGCCGGGTACAATTGGCCGGAATGACATTGCGCGAAGCGGAAAAAAAACTCGAAGAGCTCTACCTGCACTATTACAACGAACCTTTCGTTATGCTCACAGTTCAGAACAACCGGGTGATCGTATCTCCGGGAAGTGGTGGGACAGCTCAGGTAATCAATCTGATAAACAACAATACAACCCTGCTGGAAGCGCTGGCTATGGTAGGCGGGGTAGCCGATCGGGGGAATGCCAGCAAGGTGAAACTCATTCGTTATGACAAACAATTGATGAAACGCGCGGTGTACGAAATGGATCTTTCGACCATCGAGGGTCTTGTATATGCCGACATCATCGTTCAACCCAACGACATCATATACGTGGAGCCACTGCCGCTTATCGCTCGTGAACTGGTGACCGAAATTGCTCCTGTTATCACCTTGCTGACCACCACCTTGCTTTTGATAACCATTCTCACGGTTAATTAAAAAATGTATAACGAGGATATATCCAATCTCAACAGCAACTTTGAGAGCTACAGGGAACGACTCACCAATTTCAGCAATGAATTTGAGCTCGGGCTTTTCCTTCACATCCTCCGTAAAAATCTCCTGCTCATTGCAGTCATTATAGCGCTGGCTGTAACGGGTTCGTACATCTACCTGCGCTACACCGCTTCCATGTACGAAGCCCGTACCATCATTCAACTTAGCAACAGCGACAATGCCAAACGCATATTGGATGTATCCCAATTTTCGGAAGACAATACCCTTTTGGCAGAAATCGAGTTGATGAAATCGAAATTGCTCATCACGCGTGTGGTTAAAAAATTACCGTTGGCCATCACCTATTTTGAAAAAGGTGAAATCCTCACTGATCAACGTTATCCCGCTTCATCTTTTGTGGTGGAAATTATAGAAATCGCCGACTCATCCATCATGGATATGCCGGTTTTCGTGCAATTTTATCCGGACAATACCTTTGAACTGAAAACGGGTGAAACCGTAATCGGTGAACGGGAAAAAATCGGGCGGACAGCGTCAAACCGATTTTTCACATACAAGATTTTGGTGATTGATTCAAACCATTTCACCAGGGTGGCAAATGCGGAAATAAAATTTTATTTTGTCCTCAACAGGGCAGCGACACTAGCCAATAAGTTCAGCAGACAACTGGGAATAAAAATTCTCAACAACACAGCTAAGACCATTGAAATCAGCATGAAGGACCACAATCCCGGAATTGCTCGCGATTTTGTGGTAGTTCATTCTGAAGAATATATTCGTTTTGATCTCGAAAACAGGGAACAGAGTTCACTGAATATTATCGGTTTCATAGACAGCCAGCTCGATACCGTTTATCACAACCTGCGTGACTCTGAGCTTCAACTAAATATTTATAAAAAAGAGAATAAAATCAGCAACCTGGACAATCTAAGTACACTGTACTTTGACTACTTCCGGGGGTTTGAAGATGAAATGGTAAGCATCGAGTTGGAGCAGAGTATGCTCAGCAATGTGATGCAAACCATTGATGCCCAGGAAAGGAATGTGGATGTATACAATCTGATTCCCTTATTATCAGGAACCGCCTATGAATCATCTATTCTGAGTATGTTGGAGAAGCTTCGGCAAATGCTCACGCAACGGGAAGAAATTCAATTTGACATCAAGGAAACCAGCAGGCGTATTCAGGCCATTGATTACAGCATAGAGATTCAAAAGCAACTCATCATACAGAGTATTCAGTCGGTATTGGATAAGTTGGATGGACGAAAGGCATTTTTGGAGGGGAAAATAGAGGAATACGAAGCCGAATTTGGCACTTTGCCCAACAAAGAACTGGAATTTGCACGGCTGCAACGGTTATTTGATATCAACGAAAAATATTACACCCTCCTGCTCGAAAAGAAAACCTTGTACCGCATTTCGCAGGCTGGATATGTTACAGAAAACAGGGTTTTGGAACGTTTAATCAGTTCTAACGAACCCATTTCCCCACAGAAAAATCTCATTACCACCAGCGCCATTGTGGCAGCCATTTTGTTAAGTCTGGCGATTGTCGTTGTAAAATACCTGCTCCACAACAACATCACATCGCTCAGCGAAATCACCAAACTCAGTAATGCCTCTATCACCATTTTGGGAATGATTCCCAAATATAAAAAAGACATTCCCACCTCCCAACTTCTTATTGATAAGAGTCCGAAATCGATGATTTCTGAATCATTCCGAAGTTTGCGGACGAATCTTCAGTTTCTTACAGAATCGCCTGATAAAAAAGCGCGTATTGTTGCCATTACCTCGACAACTTCAGGGGAGGGAAAAACATTTGTAGCGATCAACCTCGCGGGAATTATCGCATATTCCGGTCAACGGGTAATTGTAATTGACCTTGACATGCGGAAACCGAAGATTCACCTCGGTTTTGATGTGGACAACGTGCGTGGGATGAGCACATTGTTGATTGGAAAATCTCCGCTTGAGGAATGTATTCAAAACTCGAATGTAGAAAATCTGCATTTCATCACCGCAGGGCCAATTCCACCCAATCCAGCCGAACTCATACTGAGTGCAAGGATGACGGAAATCATGGATTTACTGAAAGCCGCTTATGACGTGATCATTGTCGACAACCCTCCGGTTGGACTTGTCACGGACGGGATTCCAATGATCAAACAGGCCGACCATCCCATTTTCATTTTTCGCGCTGATTTCTCTAAGAAGCAATATGTTCAGATGGTCGACAGGTTGATTAATGAGAACAACCTTCACAAGCTATCGGTGGTATTGAACTGCGTAGACATCGAAAGAAACAAGTACGGCTATAGTTACGGCTATGGATATGGATATGGCTATGGGTACGGTTATGGCTACGGATATGGCTATTACGAAGAAGGCGGAAAGGATAGAAAAGGCTCCTGGTTTAGTCGGATATTTAAGAGCTAATGGAAATTGAAAGACTTTCTATACCTGATTTGATTTTGATCAGGCCGCAGGTATTTTCCGACGAGCGGGGTTATTTTTTTGAATCGTTTAACAAAGAAATATTCGCTGAAAAATCCGGATTGCGGATCAATTTCGTACAAGACAATGAATCATTATCAAATTATGGGGTCTTGCGGGGACTTCATTTTCAAAACCCACCATATGCTCAGGGAAAACTCGTTCGCGTAATACGGGGTTCTGTGCAGGATGTGGCTGTTGATATCCGAAGAAATTCGCCCACCTATGGAAAGCATTGCAGTGTAATCCTGAGCGGCGAAAACAAATATCAATTTTATATTCCTGAGGGTTTTGCTCATGGATTTCTTGTTTTGGAAGACGACACAGTTTTTTCTTACAAATGCACGAATTATTATAACCGCGAAAGTGAAAGCATCTTAAAATGGAACGATCCCGATCTTGACATCGTATGGGGTATAAAAGAACCCGTTCTTTCGGAAAAAGATCGGAACTCCAATGTAAATTGGAAAAGTTTTGAGACCCATTTTTAGAATATTATGTCCAGTCAAATCTCTGTAGCGATTCTTTATTCCTTTTTCTTCTTCGGAATCACGGCATTCTCACTGCTCATCAACAGCATTTTGCTGCGTTTTGTCAAAACGCTCGGCACCAAAAACCAACCCGGAGCAGTGGTACGGTGGAGCATTCACACCAAACCAGCCATTGGTGGACTTACATTTTTCATCGTATTCTTTATCAGCTTTAGCATATACTCTGTCATCTTCGATTCGCACGATGTATTTAACAGTCAGCGCATAATAGGCTTTATGGTGGCGGCCACCCTCGGTTTTTTGATGGGTCTTACCGACGATGCCTACAATACCAGACCCATTCTTAAACTCATTGTTCAGATACTCTGCGGGGTCATTTTGGTGGTGGCCGGTTCCCGAATAGATATTTTTCAAATCGAATATCTGAATATTGCGCTTACTATCCTTTGGGTTGTGGGGATCATGAACTCCATCAATATGCTTGATAATATGGATGGAATAGCATCTTCTGTTACTGCTTTCATTCTCGTGGCGGCACTCGGTGCTATGGTTATCAAAGGAGGTACTTCAGATGTAGATTTTATGCTCTTGTTGGGAATTCTGGCTTCACTGGTGGGATTTCTTTTTTACAACTGGCATCCAAGCAACATGTACATGGGTGACACTGGTAGTCAGTTTTTGGGTGTGGTATTGGGATATGTGGGGATACATTACTGTTGGAATATAGAACTCTCATCTGAAACGAACGGCATACATTGGGGCGGCTTGGCCGCTCTTTCTACGGTGTTTTTGCTGCCTCTCGCAGATACCACAGTGGTAACGATCAACCGATTGCGTCGCGGACAATCACCTTTTGTAGGGGGGCGGGACCATACCACGCACAATCTTTCCTATTACGGATTTTCAGACAATCAGGTAGCGATCATATTTTGTTTGGCATCTATGATTTCTGTTTTCGGATATTTTGCTTTGATATCGATGGTACATCCAAACAATTATTGGCTAATTGGCGTATACTTCGCTTACTTTCTGGTCGTATTTTTGATACTTTTCGTTATCACTGAAATGAATTCCAGAAAGTTGGTAAAACAAATGCGCCACAAGCAGGCCAACTCCCTTTAAATTAATATTTTATGTCTAAAAATAAATTTCACTCTTTCTACAAAAAATTTGTTTTTGCATTTTTCATGATGGCCATTCTGGCAGTTGGGTGGGTTGGTATCGCATTTAAATATAACAATGAATCCAATATCGATCTGAGCTATCAACGTTATTTCAATGATAATTACAAAATATTTTCACTCAATACGCCATCCGAATTATCTTTTGGTGGGGAACGGGTACCATTGGAAATTCTGGATGTCAGAGAGCGCATGGACCGTGAACTTCTCGTGAACACATATTGGCAATCCCAGTCACTTCTCTTTCACAAAAGAGCCAACCGTTGGTTTCCGATTATCGAACCCATTCTGCAAAAAAATGGAGTTCCGGATGATTTCAAGTACCTCGCAGTGATCGAAAGTGGTCTCACCAATGCAATATCTCCTGCCGGAGCGACCGGCTTCTGGCAGCTTTTGAGAGATACTGGCAGGGAGTTTGGACTCGAAATTAATGACGAAGTCGATGAGCGATATCACGTTGAAAAATCTACTGAAGCAGCATGCCGATATCTCAAAGCAGCACACAGACAGTATGGAAACTGGACGATGGCTGCGGCCTCATACAACATGGGGATGAACGGCCTCCGTCGACAGACCGAACGCCAAAAAGTAACTGATTTTTATGACCTGCTTTTGAATGAAGAAACCTCGAGGTATTTGTTTCGAATCCTTGCTGCCAAAGAAATTTTGAGCAAACCCGCACAGTACGGGTTTCATTACCGTCCACGGGATCTTTATATGCCTTACACGGTGCGCGAACAGGTGATAGATTCTTCTGTGAACGATCTTGCCGTATATGCCCTTGAACAGGGTATCAATTACAAAGTGCTGAAGATTCTGAACCCATGGTTGAGAGAGAGTTTTCTCACCAATCCGGCTAAAAAATCATACACCATCTGGCTGCCGGCCGACACAGCTTTTGGCACCATACCTATGGAGTTGAATCCTGAACAAAAAGTGGAGAATGATACTTTAACTACCGATTCCCTTAAGTAAACAATTTGCAGGACGCATACGATTTGGCGGCACCCGATCAGGTAGAAGTACTTGGAGCCCGCGTACACAATCTAAAAAATATCGACGTTACCATACCCCGAAATCAGTTGGTGGTGATCACCGGTCTGAGTGGTAGCGGCAAATCTTCGCTCGCTTTTGACACCATCTACGCAGAGGGCCAACGTCGCTACATCGAAACATTTTCGGCTTATGCACGGCAATTCATGGGTAGCATGGAACGTCCTGATGTCGACAAAATCACGGGCCTGAGTCCGGTGATCAGCATCGAACAAAAAACGATTAGCAAAAGTCCCCGATCCACTGTTGGAACCATTACAGAAATCTATGATTTTCTCCGGCTACTTTATGCGCGGGTGGCCGATGCTTTCTCCTATGAAACCGGTGAAAAAATGGTTCAATATGGGGAAGATCAGATAATCGATCGGATCAGACAGGCTTATGATGGAAAAAAAATCTCCATTCTGGCGCCCCTGGTTCGCGGTAGAAAAGGGCACTATCGCGAACTGTTTGATCAAATTGCCAGGCAGGGATATATTCGCGCCCGAATAGACGGAGAAATTCTCGACATTACAGCCAACCTCAAACTCGATCGTTACAAGATTCACGACATCGAAGCAGTCATTGACCGTATATCAGTCGATGAATCTTCACTTGACAGACTGCGACAAAGCGTGGCCAAAGCGATGGAGATGGGCAAAGGCGGTATGATGGTTCACGACATGGGCACCAATGAAGTGCGGCATTTCAGCAAAAACCTCATGTGTCCGACCACCGGGATATCCTATCCCGATCCCGAACCAAACTTGTTTTCATTCAATTCACCCTATGGTGTTTGTCCGGGATGCAATGGACTCGGTGTGGTAAGCGAAGTGGATAGAAAAAAAATAATTCCGGACGCCAGAAAAAGCATCAAACAGGGAGGCCTGACACCCCTGGGGAGTTACAAGAACAACTGGATTTTCCGGCAGGTTGAAGCCATATTGCATAAATACGACTTCGAACTGAGCACTCCCATTGCGGATATAGACGACCAGCTTATTGACAAACTACTTTACGGTACGGATGAAACCGTAAAACTTGCCGGCTCAGGCGAAAGCTCTGAATATCAAATGCAGTTTGAGGGAATCGTTGATTTCATCACCCGACAGGCCGACGAAAATGCCTCAGCACCGATTCAAAGATGGGTGAAGAGTTTCATGAACCAGACCACTTGTTCTGTTTGCCATGGCAGCCGGTTGCGCAAGGAGGCGATGTATTTCAGACTCGATGGAAAAAATATCGCAGAGGTCTCTTCCGTCGACATACATATATTCGATAAATGGATCAATGACCTCGAGGGCAAATTAAATGCTCGCCAGAAAAAAGTGGCCCGGGACATTATCAAGGAAATCAAAAACCGGTCTGGTTTTCTACGCGATGTAGGACTCGATTACCTCAGCATCAACAGAAGCGCCAAAACCCTGAGCGGTGGGGAGGCCCAGCGCATCAGACTGGCTACGCAAATCGGTTCACAACTCGTGGGTGTGTTGTACATTCTCGATGAGCCAAGCATCGGATTGCACCAACGCGACAACAACAAGCTCATCGACTCCCTGAAAGCTTTGCGCGATCTGGGCAATTCGGTGATCGTGGTGGAGCACGACAAAGACATGATCGAAGCAGCCGACCACGTAATTGATATAGGTCCCTTCGCAGGTATACACGGAGGTGAAATTGTGGGTGAAGGCAAGGTGACAAAGATTCGAAAAAGTAAAAATTCCCTCACCGCAGCCTATTTGAACGGCTCGAAAGAAATTGCGGTTCCTTACAAAAGGCGAAAAGGCAACGGCAATAAAATTACCCTGACCAAAGCTTCAGGTCACAACCTGAAAAATGTCAGCATTGATTTGCCACTGGGTTGTTTTATCTGCATCACCGGAGTGTCGGGAAGTGGAAAGTCAACACTGATCAATCAAACCCTCTACCCTATTCTGAACAATCATATTTTCAATGGTGTCACAAAACCATTGCCGTATGACAAAATCAAAGGCCTCGAGTTTATTGATAAAGTAATAGAAATCGACCAATCCCCAATTGGCCGCACGCCGCGGAGTAATCCGGCCACATACACCGGCATATTTACAGAAATACGAAATCTTTACGCTACATTGCCGGAGGCGAAAATTCGCGGATATGCGGCTGGTCGTTTTTCGTTTAATACAAAAGGCGGACGGTGTGAAACCTGTCGTGGCGCAGGTGTAAAAACGATTGAAATGAATTTCCTGCCTGATGTTTATGTGGAATGTGAAACCTGTCAGGGCCGTCGCTATAACCGCGAAACGCTTGATGTACGGTTTAAAGGCAAATCGATAAGCGACGTATTGGACATGACGATCGAACAAGGGTCGGAATTTTTTGAAGATCATCCGAAAGTTGCCTTAAAATTAAAAACCCTGAACGATGTCGGACTTGGCTACCTTACCCTGGGACAGCAGTCCACCACCCTTTCTGGTGGAGAAGCCCAACGCATCAAATTATCATCTGAATTGGGTAAACGCGATACCGGAAACACCTTTTACATCCTTGATGAACCCACTACCGGATTGCATTTTGAAGATATCAGACTATTGCTCCAGGTATTGAACAAACTGGTGGAAAATGGAAATACAGTGCTGGTGGTGGAGCACAATCTGGACATCATCAAAGTAGCGGATTATATTATTGACCTGGGACCGGAAGGTGGCGAAAAAGGTGGCTATATTGTGGCCAAAGGAACTCCCGAGGCTGTTGTAAAATTGAATAAAGGATATACCGCCAAATATCTCAAAGCAGAATTATCATGAGTGAAGAAAGTGAAAAACGAATAAAACGCGCATTTAAACAACGTTCATGGAACGAAACCAAGACCAATGACAGCTGGGCAATATTCAAAATCATGGCCGAATTTGTCGAAGGTTTTGAAAAGATGTCGCGCATAAAACCTTGCGTCACCATATTCGGATCGGCGCGATTTCAGGATGATGATCCATCGTATATCGCGGCTGAAGAAATCGCTTTTCGACTTAGCCAGAGCGGGTATGGGGTAATCACAGGGGGCGGACCCGGAATTATGGAGGCGGGAAATAGAGGCGCAAACCGCGGTGGTGGTGTGAGCGTGGGCCTGAATATTGATTTACCATTTGAACAAAAAGGAAATCCCTTTATCGATCCGGACAAACTCATTGCTTTCGATTATTTCTTTGTCCGTAAAGTCATGTTTACCAAATATTCCCAGGGATTTATCGTGATGCCAGGCGGATTTGGCACCCTTGATGAACTTTTTGAAGCACTTACGCTGATACAGACCGGCAAAATCGGTCGTTTCCCTATCATTCTTTACGGGTCCGACTATTGGTCGGGATTGCTCGACTGGATTAAAAAAACCTTATTGGAAAACTATAAGGCAATTCATGAAGAAGATCTCCAACTTTTCCGACTGGTAAATACCCCGGAAGAAGCTGTGGAGCACATTGATCGTTTTTACGGAAAGTATATGCTCAAGCCAAACTTCTAAAGCTCAGCCTTCAGGCACTTCGTTTATTTTCAACAATTTCCTGTTTGCAAAATGGATTTCAACGGACGGGAAACCCATGTCTGATTCGATAGATTTGTTTGGTAAGATTACCCAGCAACTATCCCAGCATGAACAAGACGCTTTTTATAGCAATCAATATAATCGGTTTTCTCATTTTCAATCTCTTTCAGAAAAATGATCTGGATATCAAACACGATGCGCCTGCAAGCCTGAAACCGGGCGAAGAAAAGATTGTGACTTTTGATATTGATAAATCTGATGTAACGGGTTTCGCCAAGTTTCAGATTATTCTCGATGAGGGCCTTTCGGCAGAAATGATCCAAACGGACGGGGCGTCTTTTACCTTTAACAATCAGACGGTGAAGTTCATTTGGATGGCCTTGCCCGCATCGCCTAAACTCCAATTGAAAATCAGATTATTGGCTGACAAAAATGCCAAAGGGAATCTGGAAATGAAACCCCGGTTTTCTTATATCTATCAAAACGAGCGAAAGAATTACGACGTACCGAACCATATCATCGCTGTTGGGGATGTTTCAGAGATCGCTTCCACAACACCCGTCACCCCAGCTAAATCTGTGGTTGACAAAACCATCGTCACCGCTTTTGCCAACCGCAAAGTAGTTCCTGCCGGCGTAAATCAATGGCAGGTGACGATCGATATCGACAAAGCCGGCATGCAGGGCTTTGCAAAGGTGGAAGAAACAGTGCCCATGGGTTACACCGTTATAGACCTTAAATCCAGCACTGCGGTTTTCCAGGTAGACGATCGCCACATCAAATACATTTGGTACGACATTCCGGACAATGATGTGGTTACTGTATCGTACAAAATGCTCCCTGTTATTTCTGCTGGAAATGAGAAACCTGAAGTCACCGGAAATTTTTCCTATTTGCAGGGAGATGAAACGGTGGTAATTCCAATTCTGGATGACGGCGAATCACCTCTTGTAATGGAGAAAGATACAATGGCAGCTGAGGTGGCAGGACTTCTGAATAAACAGGAAGAAACAGCTAAACCTGTAACAATCGCAGAAACTGAATCATCTACATCAGCTAAAGAATCCGTAGTTGAGGTAATGAAACCTGTGGTTGTGAAACCTGAAACTCCTGTCGTAGAGAAAACACCACCTACCGAAGTGGCGCAGACAAAAGTGGCCGAAGTACCTGCTAAAACCCCAGCAAAAGAAACAGTTCCGGCCAAACCAGCCAGAACCAAAGATAATGACGTTGCAACAACCAAAAAATCCGTGAGTGACGGAAACATCGTAGATGTGCCTCAACCCGAAACGGGTATTTTTTACCGGGTGCAAATCGCCGCTGGTAAAAACAACCTGAATGGAGATGTTTTTGCGAAACTGTACAATTTTGGCGAAGGATTTAAACTCGAAACGGGGGGAGGCCTGTTGAAATACACCACCGGATACCATCAGGTGTACAAGGCAGCGCGTGATGACCGTGAGAGAATTACGCACAAATACAATAAGTTTAAAGGGCCATTCGTCGCTGCATACAACGATGGGGAGCGAATCACCGTTCAGGAAGCCCTCATGGTAACGAGTCAAAAGTGGTATCAATAGCGCGTGGATTGAATGCGGGTGCAAAATGCAACCAAATAGCGTGATTTCAGTATACATGGGTCATATAGATGTAATCCCATGTACCCGAAAACTAAATACATCGCATTATTTTTCTTCCTGTTCAGCCTGCTGACCCAGTTGTGCTACAGCCAAACGGATAGCTTACCGTCTGTTCGACCTGTCGGCAAACTTGCCCGCCCATCCCTGGAAATTGGCTTAGGAAACCTAACTTATTTTGGTGACATCGGCAAATTAAATGGGATTACCCGCACGCCTCAACTCAATTGGGGTTATCACGTAGCGCTTCAAAATCCTTTGTCAGATGCTTTCGGCCTGAACGTTTTTGCCCTTTTCGGGAAAATCTGCGATGCGGAATATCTACCAGGGCGCGGAGCCAACTTCCAAACCGAAATACGCATGGGCGGACTCGCCCTAACGTACAATTTTAATCATTTTTTACCCAAAGACCGACTAATCTCACCGTATCTCTCTCTGGGAATAAGCACATTTGAATTCAACCCAAAGTCTGATCTCAGAGATGCTGAAGGCAACTGGTACCATGCCTGGGAGGATGGCACGATTCGCAACCTGCCGCAAGCCGACAAGGATGCAGGAACCGCTACCATTTTGCAGCGCGACTATGTATACGAAACCGATTTACGAGCCGTGAACGGACGCGAATCCAGTCAGGCTTTGCGCGCACTTTCCATACCTCTGGGTGCCGGAGCCAACATTCATATAAACAACAAATTCAATTTCCGACTGGGTGCGGAATATCATTTTACAACCACCGATGATCTGGATGGAATTCATTCAGAAAACCTGGGGGGAAATCTGGGAGCACGAGGAAATGATCGGTTCCTGTACGCTTCGCTCGGACTGGCATACAATCTCCATTTCGACAAGAAGTCCCCAGCTGGGATAGAACGCTATACCGGGGAAAATCTGATGGCACTGGTCGAAGAAGACGAAGACGGTGACGGTGTTGCTGATATAGTAGACCTCTGCCCATTCACACCCAAAGGAGTTCAGATTGATTTGTACGGATGTCCGCTCGACAGTGACAAGGACAGGGTGCCGGACTATCTTGACCAGGAACCCAATTCTGCACGTGGCGCCATTGTAAATGCACTCGGCGTGACAATGACTGAAGAAGAAATTGAGAAAATTTACCTGGTATATTCCGATAGCCTCGGCAACCACCATTATGCCAAATCGAAAACATCCACAGATGATTTTGCCCGAAACAAGCTGAAAATAGGTGACCGAAATAAAGGTTATCGCATCATACTCAATGATGGGGATATGTCAAGTGCCAATATTTCACGGCTTTTATCCATTTCTGATTTGAAGTCGTACAATACCGGCGCAGGTACAGAGTACTATGTAGGAGATTTTGAAAATATGGAATCTGCCGTACAGCGGATGTTGAGACTCGATCAGGAGGGTGTGGCCACTAAACTGGTCTACAATGAATTTGGCAAAATCACTGATGTCAACAAAAAAGATATTGAAGCTGTCGCTATTGGTTCAAATACGATCGATGAAAGCGATGATGTGACATTCCGGGTACAGATTGGTGCTTACAGGTACAAATTGCCGGCAGGCGTATTTAAAGAAGTTCCCGATGTACTGGTTGTGGAAGGCAATGATGGTTTGATACGTTATGTTTCAGGTTCGTTTGACAATATCAAAGAGGCGGCAGAACATAAAATCAATCTTCTCCTGAAAGGTTATGAAGGTGCATTTGTATCAGCGTACAAAAGGGGAAAACGAATTACGCTGAAAGAAGCTGGTGCCACGGTCAATGCCAAAGAAGACATCTCATCCGGCGGCCCTTCCGGAAAATTCAACAAGGAATTTGTAAAATTCACTGTGCAGCTCGGAACTTTCAATGGACGGGTGCCAGCCGAAACGCTTAATTCTTATATGTCTTTACCGAAAGTGCGGCCAATCCGGGCTGAAAATGGGGTGACCAGATATGTTTTTGGAAGCTTTGACAGCTTAGAGGAAGCCAACGAAGCAATGAAGTCGATAGAAGGAAAGGGTTATGGCGAGCCAATGGTAGTTGGCGAATTCAATGGTCAATTGATCAATGCTGAAGAAGCGCAGAAAATCAAAACGCAATAAGGATTTATTTCAGGGTCCAGGCGCCGTGAATGGCAGTCTCCCATGGTTGGATTTCCGCCGTTGAAAGCCATTCCCGCAGACGTGGAACATGATAAGGTGGCGCGGATCCATCCACTATGAAGGTTGTATTCTGGTTGGCGCATTCCTCCGGAAAAGGTTCATGTATTGGAAATTTCCCGGTTAAAACCACGGCATTTACCTGCTGCCCGCATGAAGCCTTCAAACTTTCCAGATCGTTGACACAGCATATCCGATTGTCGCCCGCTGCAAGAATCACAGGAGTGGGTGTAGCGTCATTCTGTTCATTTTCATAAAATGGACCAGACCATGTAATCTTTGTTGGTCGTAGTCTGGACATCAGACCCGCCGTCTGATAATTGATTGCATCCCGTGCTTCAGGTTCACAATCCGTGTATAAAGTCACTCTTGGCCCATTTGCTACCACCACTGTCGTAAACCGGTCGACATGCAGGCAGGTGATGGAAGATTGTGTAGCAGTCTGGATTGATGACCGGATATGGAATCCGAGCATGAACACGGTTAAAGATCCTAGTCTAATGAGATTATTTCGGCGAGGATTTTCGAGGGCATGGATCAAACTAAGAATAAGCCCATAAACCACGATGACAGCAAGCCCGGAAAACCGCAAACCTTCAATGACCGGATGCGGAAAACAACCAAAAAGCAGCACAATTTCGTTAAGCAACCATGTGGTGTATTTTACAATGAAGGCTACCGCAAGATTGACGATGGGCACCCATGCCAGCAATACGCAGATGAGTCCGCTATAGAGTATGGCTGTGGCGAGGGGAATAACCAGCAAATTGGACAGAAAAAAATAAACCGGAAATTGGTTGAAATAATAAATACTCAATGGAAATGTGGCCAATTGAGCTGCGATTGACACACAAAACAATGCCCAGGCCTTATCCAGAAAAACAGTTGGCATTTTTGCCAGGGAGTAAAACTTGGGAAAAATGAAGACGATGCCCGTGACGGCCAGATAAGACAGCTGAAAACCCACCTGTAAAATCAGGAATGGGTCCACCAAAAGCAACACCAGAGCGCTTGCCGCAAGCATATTGTACACATTGCTAACCCGCTTATCGAATTTTCCGATGGCCAGAAAGGAAAACATGGTCGCTGCGCGCAGCACGGATGGTGAGAATCCGGTAATTCCGGCGTAGAGCCAAAGAAGGGAGATGACGATCATCAATTTGATCAGACGCGTGGATTTACGCGGCATTATTTTTCCCAAAAGGGAAGCTGCAAAAAGATAAATGATACCGACGTGGAGGCCACTTACTGCCAGTATATGCACAGTACCCGTATTTGCAAAAGCTTCGCGGAGGTCGTTTTCCACTAATTCACGTTTGCCCAACACAAGGGCCGAAATTACGCCCAACTCACGATTGTCTATCTCGAAACTGCGCAAGGCCTCAATGGCTTTTTCACGTAAAACGGGAAGAATATATGTTATATGATCATCATCTGTATCCCGCTGGAAGTTCACCCCATCCCTGAGGTAAACAGTCGCCACCACGCCCAGGTTGGTGAGATATGACTTAAAGTCAAATTGGCCTGGGTTGCGCACTTTATCTACTTGTTGGGGCTTTTTGGAAAAAACAAGGTTGTCTCCAGGCTTCAGCGTATCGGCCTGCAAGTCAAACGCTAAATAAGCAAGGACCTGACAATTCATACCGTGGGTATTTCCAGTATTTTCGAGGGCTCCGGAAACGCGGATTAAAACGCGTGTACTTTTTGTCCGCTGCGTGGGATAATCTATCACTTCCGCATAGTAGGTCTTTGCTTCAAAGGGAAAATGTCGATCGTATTCCCTGTATGACATTCTGGAATTGGCCAGGGAGATACCCAATAGAAAAAATATCGCAGCGGCCGTACTACCAAAAATATGTGATTTGTTGTACAAACGCCATTGCCTTCGAAGCGCGATCAAACAGAGAATGGCGACCATCGAAGCCGCCAAAGTCCACCACTGAATATGTTTAAAGGGATACACAGAAAATCCGGTAACGATACCCAGTGCCAGGGGTATCGTGATGCGAACGAGGGGTGCTTTGTGCCAGTGCAAAAGCATAAGGGGTCCAATTGGACCCCTTAAAATACTGTGAAAAATTTGTGCAGTGGGACTTGCTCCTTAAAAAATGGTGATTTTCTTGGTTGAGACAGACTGACCATCAAAAGCTTTAAGGATGTACATACCTGGTGTCAGATCAGATGTACTCCAAAAAATCTCTCCCTGATTATGCACCTGCTCATTTTTCATTTGAATCAAACGACCATTCACATCGTAAAGTGACAACAGCACCGGAGCATTGTCAGCAGGATTTGAAATTGAAATAACCATGTTTCCAGAGTTCTGGAAAGCATCGATTTCCAATGTGTTCTCCAAATCTTCGGCATTTGGAGCAATGGCAATAAAACTTTGCTCACCCATCAACGCATTAGTTGGTTCTGCTATTGTAATATTACATACAGACGAATAGGATCCATTCATCCCCCCCTGACGTGCACGAATGTCGAGATTGTAACTGTCGCCGATAATGATACCCGTAATCCAATCAAGTCGCAGGAATCTGCTACCATCATTTCGCGTATAAATCAGATCAGGTTGAACCTGTGAAGTATTCCGCAATCTCCAGGTATATGATTCAGCTCTGCAAATCTCTACGGCCTGAACGGCCTGGTTGGCGGGATAAGTTGCACCACATGGGTAAAGATTCTGATTCAATCCGGTATTGGGAACAAAATTATTGATGTTGATAAAGCGCAAAGTTCCCTGTGGACTCTCCGTACCATTCACTGTGGCAAAGGCAGAGACAATATATGTCATGCCCAACTGCAGACCGGGAATTTGATGTAAAGCAAGAAACCGGCTGTTTCCATTTCCAAAAACCTCCACTGTATTTTCCAGGTCATTGAATGTCCATCGGTATTGAACAGCACCAGTTACCGGAAGGGCACCCACAACAGCACAAAAAGGAAAAAACTGATTGGCGTATTGTTGTTCCAATCTGGTAGTCATAACATTTGGTTGCAAACCAATTTCGCATACAGCAGAATATTCTCCCTGGATGGCCCCATCGTAAACTCTGACGCTGACATCATAACTCCGGCCATATTGTGCCTGAGGAAACCAACCAAGTCGAAAATTGGGATTTGTCCCATTGGGCGAAATCACTTCATAGGTGTTAAATGGAGCTTCCAGCTCAACAAAACGCCATTCGAAAGCTGTCCACAATGTTCCCACAGGGGGTCTCGTGGATTTAAGAATACTGTTGGTCGTATAGTTTACAATTCCACAATAGGATGACAGTAATTGCACATGGGTGTGATTTTCCTCCTGAAATTCGGATTCTGAAATTATAGTAGTTTCGAAGAAAACAGCAGTGTTTTCAATTGCTCCCGCTTCATATGCAAAGAGTCCAAATGGTGAGAAGGTAAGCATCCCGACAGTGAAGATTGGTAAAATGTTTTTCATAATTTTTATATTTCTCCGATGAACGAAGTTAGTTAAGGTTTGGATTTATGAAATCTTTTACGTAAGCACTGGAAGATAGTTATCAACAGAGTTGTTAAAAAACAAAATCAGGCACAACAGCCTGATTCCGTTAAACTTAAATTTTTAAAACATCAGTAATAAATGTCTACATCACCTTCGACACCAGCTCAGCTGTCCGTGTGGCGTAGCCGTACTCGTTATCGTACCACGCTACAACTTTCAACAGGTTCCCATTTACACTGGTAATGGATGCATCAAATACACTGCTGTACGTGCTACCAACTACATCAATAGAAACGATGGGATCTTCCGTGTATTCCAAAATTCCTTTCAACTTTCCTTCTGATGCTTTTTTAATGGCAGCATTCACTTCCTCTACGGTCACTTCTCGTTTCAGCACTACAACAAGGTCTGTCATAGATCCGGTTGGAACCGGAACCCGGGTAGCAATACCATCGAGTTTTCCTTTCAGTTTTGGCAAAACCAGACCAACCGCCTGAGCAGCTCCGGTACTCGTGGGTATAATAGAGCTTGCTGCTGCACGTGCCCTGCGCAAATCGCGGTGAGGAGCGTCCTGCAGCCGTTGATCGGCCGTGTAAGCGTGGATGGTGTTGATATAACCTCTTTCAATTCCAAACTCCTCATCAAGCACCATCGCGACTGGAGCCAGGCAATTGGTTGTGCAGCTTGCATTGGAAATGATATGATCTGAAGCTTGGATGGTATCATCATTTACACCGATTACCACCGTTTTCACATTGCCCTTTGCAGGTGCACTGATGATTACTTTTTTGGCGCCAGCAGTGAGATGTTTTCCAGCTCCGTCTGCATCGACAAATATCCCTGTACACTCTACAACCACCTGTACACCAAGTTTAGACCAAGGCAGGTTTGAAGGATCTTTTTCGGAGTATAATTGAATTGATTTGCCATTTACCACCAATTTATCTTTGCCTTCAGAGCTTACTTTGCCCTGAAAACGACCCTGATTGGAATCATATTTAAACAAATGCGCAAGCGTTTTGGCATCGGTCAAGTCGTTGATAGCGACAACTTCAATATTTGAATCTTTCAATAATTCACGGAATGTCAAACGACCAATGCGTCCGAACCCGTTAATTGCAACTTTTATCATGGTATTTAATTTTAGTTCAAAGTGTCAGGTGAACACAAAGATAGCGGTTTTTATCCGTTAAAGTCCTTTCTGAAAGGATTTTTCACTGATTTACATCGCTTTTCCATGCCCTTGTCAAAAACATATTTTGACCAAACTCAAATAAGCCTTCTAAGCGAATCAATTCATCTACAGCAGGCCGTTAACCAGATCTTCAACAGTAACCCCATTTGCTTCGGCCTGGTAATTGCGCACGATGCGGTGACGTAAAATGGGCAAAGCCACGGCCTTCACATCTTCAATGTCGGGCGAAAATTTTCCGTGCAGGGC
>JBGTLS010000645.1:0-1989 GCA_041744015.1 Cryomorpha sp.
AATACATATTTCTTTCACGTCGTGATGGCCCGACATCATCATCACCGGGATATGCACGGTTGATGGATTTTTTTTCAGTTGTTGACAGATATCCAGGCCATCCTCCGAATGGAGCACCTTATCCATCAGAATGAGTTGGATGTTGTGTCGGTGGATAACTTCCACCAACTGACTGGAGTCGTTCAAAACGAAAACCTCAAAATCCCGAATACCCAGAAGGGTTTCGATCATTTCGCCGAGCATGTGGTCATCTTCGAGAACTAAAATCCGTCTTTTCTCTTTCATTATTTTTCTGGTGGGGGGCTATCGGTATGCCAAATGTAAAAAAGGAACCGACACTTTGGATACGCGCATGCCCAATTTTAACGGGGTGTTTTTTCACAAAGGTTAAAGGAAATGGCTAATTCCAGAGATTTACATCAATCCGGATTGAATTAGTGCAAATTATTGGATTGTCGTTTCTGCAAAAATCACTTTGAATGTGGAACCTACTCCTGCCTCACTTTCCACAGTGATTCGCCCACGGCGGTTTTCCACTATGCGCCGTGCGATGTACAGACCTATACCCGACCCGTCGACGTGTGAATGGAGGCGTTTGAACATGGTGAAGATTTTTTCCTGATCGGATTGCGAGATTCCGAGGCCATTGTCCTGCACAGCAAGTACTACCTGGCCATTCTCCAGATGGGTGGAGATGCGAATTTCCGGTAGTCTGTCCGGATGTCTGTACTTAATGGCGTTAGAGATGAGATTGTACAATATACTGCTCAAATTGCTGTATGCGTACGTAATCTCAGGAACTTCAAAATCCGTTATAATTTCTGCACCGTCATCGGCAATGGTTTGCCACAAATCATCGGAGATTTCTTTGACGATCGCTTCAAACCGAATAATCTCTTCTGACGTTTCCTGGTCTTTCTGAACTTTTGAAATCTCCGTAAGATCGATAATTGACATTTTCAGCTTATTTAGCGAAAGTTCAATCATTTGTAAAAGTTTGATCTCATCGGGTTCCAGCCGGCCTTCCAATTGGCTTTGAAGGAGGAGGGTAAGTCCTTCAATATTAGAAATTGGGGCCTGGAGGTCGTGAGAGGCCCTGTACACAAAGTTGTCGAGATCGACGTTGGCGCGTTCCAGGGCATCATTCTTGGTCATGAGTAAAATCTGGCTTTCCTGCAATTCATTGGTCCGTTCCAATACGCGCTCTTCAAGTTCGCTGTTGAGTTGTAATAAGTCACTCTCTGCCTTATTCAGCTCGGCTGTGCGTTCATCTACTGTAGCTTCCAGATTTTTATTGAAATCTTTGAGATTCCTGTCACGAATTTCTATTTGATCGAGCATGTGGTTGAATGCACTGGTAAGCTCACCCACCTCAAATTTCTCTGTAGGACTTGCGCGAACTGTATAATTCCTGCGAACCGATACCGCCTGAGCAGTTTTTGCGAGGTTCAACAAAGGTTGAGTAATGCTTTTTTCGAGATATTTACTAAGTTGACTGGCAAAGAGGGACACCCCTAATATCACCAATATGACCACCAGACCGTAAAGTCTGAATCGCTGGCTCATAACATTGAGGTTTGACTCAAGGTACAGCGTCCCCAAATAGATATGATCCATCTCGACGGGGTGATAGCTTTCCAGATGATTGTCTTTGAATGCATGTCCTCTTTTCTTCTTGGTACAGCGCTCTGATGGCCTGGGAAGATCCGAAGGATATTGAGCAAAGAGGTATCCGTTTTTGTCATACAACCGGGCGAAGTTGATATGCTTTTCTGCCGACAGGGTAGCCAGTATTTCATCAGCGTCTCCCTGATCGTTAAAGGCCAGGGAAGCAGTACAATTACTTGCAATGATTTTACCAAGCGAGTATACCCCGCTTACGGTCGTTTCTCTAAAAGTCTTGTATTCGTATATAACGAAAGTGAGGCAGGTGATCACGAGTACCGAAAAGCTCGAAATCATCATCGCCCGACGAAACTTGGTACTGAG
>JBGTLS010000646.1:0-3242 GCA_041744015.1 Cryomorpha sp.
TTTGACTTTCCGGTCACCCCAGGGGCATATAACGAAGAGTTTATAGAAAGCATGGGATATGTTGCCTCTTTTGATGACAACCATCAATTGGTTTGGAGCACCTTCATTGGTGGCGAGGGTCAGGATATCGTAAATGATGTCATCACTGATTCGAATGGCAATGTGTATGTAACTGGCAGAACATTAACTCCCGGACTCGCAACTCCGGGCGTTTTTCAGGATGACTTTCCCGAAGGATTTTTTGGATCATTTATCGCCAAATTTAATCAGGACGGCGCGCTGCTCTGGTTCACATATGGGTTAGACCTGAGTGGAGGGCTAACAATTGCCCTGTCAACGAATGAAAATGATGTTTATATCGCTGGAAGAACGTCAAATGAAAATTTAACCATGTTGAATGGTTTTCAAATGGACTATGGAGGTGGCCTCAGAGATGGTTTTCTTACCAGTTTTAATTCTGAAAATGGCACCCTGAATTGGTCGACCTATTTTGGAGGAAACGGTATAGATGATATATTGGATATGAAAGTCGCGGAGAACGGTCACATTATTTTGGGTGGAGAAACAGATTCCAACAATCAAATGGCTTCAGAATTTGCACATCAACCAACATTTGGTGGAGTAACTGATCATTTCATTGCTTCATTTACTGCTGAAGGAAATCGGTTGTGGTCTACATATTTTGGTGGTGAAGGTCTTGAGTATATTACTTTCGCTCTAGATTTAACGTCAAATGATATCCTTATAACAGGCCAAACCCAATCTCAGGAAAATATCGTTTTGGGAAATCCTTTCGAGTCGGAAAACCCGATCTCTCAGGATATGTTCATTAATCGGGGAGGGTATATAGCCCGATTTACCCAAGAGTCTGGTGAGTTGGTCTGGGGTACTTATTTGTTGGCCGACTGTATTCAGGGATATCCCGCTGATATCACGGCAGTCAATAATTCCAGGTTTATTATTGCAGGTGGTTTAGGAACTGATTGCGGGGATATTGTTACCCCCAACGCCTACCAACAAAATAATGGTGGTATGTTGGATATCGGCTTTTTCATTTTCGAAGACGCCACCCTCACCACCACCAAAAACCCCGAAATTCTGCCACTCACGGTGTACCCCAATCCAACCCGCGAAGAGGTACGAATCGAAATTCCAGGTCAGCTTTTCGCTTCCATGTCCCTTCAGGTGCATGATATCACCGGCCGGATTGTCATGGAGCGCAACAACTACCAAACAGGCAATTTGCTGGATGTATCCGCGCTTGCTCCGGGTATATATGTGGTTAAAGGTCGGAAGGGGGAGCAGGGATTCAGTAGTAAATTGGTGGTGCAGTAAAAAAGTGCTATTTAAACCAGATTGCCAACCCCCCGTGCTTTAAAACACGGGGGTTTTGGTTTTTTGGAATGCGTGGCTCGAAACAGCTTCTAATAAGTGAGCTAATCTTACGTAAAGGTGATGGCATAATTCCAGGACCCCATTCCAAATAGGAGGTGTGAATCAATGCCGGGAGGGTAAAACGATAATTTCCATTACCACTTATTTTCTCAAATAAAACCGCGCAGCGGCGATCCCACGCTTCTTCTTCATTTTCACCCCTTCATTTTCATGTTCAAAAAAAAAACTGCCTGACCGCCCGCAGGCGGGCGCAGCTTGCAAAGTCTGACCGAAGCGTGAGGGAGCGTGTCTCAAGACCATTATGAGCGAGTGACACGTCCACAGGTTCTCCATAAAATTTTCAACCCAGGAATCTGCTCACCTCGCTACGCTGCGGTGGCATCTTCTTTCACTCGAACTGACTGAGATATCGAATTGCGGGATAGATAAAATAGGTATGCGAAACCTGAGAGTTTAACTTTCTGTTTCTCCACCTTCATAAAGCAAGCTGGCCAATTCCAAAAAAGCATCCGGGTCAAGCCTTTCGGGGCGCAGGGAGAACAGGGTTTCATTTCCGGCCATGTGGTGCGGCCTCATGAGGGAAGCGAGGCTATTGCGTAAGGTTTTGCGCCGCTGATTGAAAGCTGTTTTGACCACGGCCTTGAAAAATTTTCCGGGAACGGGGAGTATTTTCCGGTCATTTCGCAAGATGCGGATCACTGCGCTGTGGACTTTGGGCGGTGGGTTAAAGGCTCCGGGTTCGACGGTGAAAAGGTATTCCACCGTGTAGTAGGTTTGGATGAGCACGCTGAGAATGCCGTAATCTTTGTTGCCAGGTAGAGAGGCGATGCGCTGGGCCACTTCGCGCTGAAACATGCCAACCATTTCCGGGATGCGCTCCACATCTTCCAGCATGCGGAAAAGAATTTGGGAAGAAATATTGTATGGAAAATTTCCAATCAATGAAAAGGGTTTGCCTTCAAAAAGGGTTTCGAGGGGGAGCTTTAAAAAGTCGCCTTCCATGATGTGGCCTTTGAGTTTGGGGTGATGCGTGTGAAGGTATTCCACCGATTCGGTGTCGATTTCGATGAGTTTCAGGGAGGGAATTTCCAGGGTGAGCAGGGCGCGCGTGAGAATGCCAGTTCCGGGTCCGATTTCAAGAACATTGCCCGTTCCGGCGGCCATGGTGAGGGCTGCGGCGATTTTTTCGGCGATCGGTATTTCCGTCAGGAAATGCTGCCCGAGGTGTTTTTTGGCGCGGACTTTATTCATTCGAGTCGTGTACAATGTGGAGCAGGGTTCTGAAAGCGGCTGTCTGGGCACCGAATTTATCCTGGTGGTCTTTGCGCAAACGGGCCGCTTCTGTGCGCTCATAAGCTTCAAAGTCCGCCATGCTTTTCGCGAAATACTGTACGCTGTAAGATTTCCCGCCTTCTTCTTCAGCGAGGATACGAGCAATTCTGGCCTGTATGAAATAACCCGTGGCGATCACATCCGGAATGTGTTCGGCTTTCATCCACTCCAGCCAGGCTTCTTCGGCGGTTTGGTCAATGCTTACGGTGACGTTGTATAATATCATTTGTGCAAAGTTACGTATTAAGTCAAAAGGGGATAAGGCGTAAGGCATAAGTAGAAAGGCGTAAGGTGAGCATGCCTGAATAACACTGACCAAATTATGTTACTTCTTGATCATTAATTTGCACAGATTACATCTGGATTCGGAATTGATCCAACTAGTGTAGGCACAATATAGTTTTGCAACATAGAATATTTTATTTATCTTGTGTGGATAAAATCCAGACATGAAAAGATCATCGGTTAAATTATCTCCTAAAGAATTAGATCAATTACGTTCTTTTAAGAGTTCG
>JBGTLS010000647.1:0-16953 GCA_041744015.1 Cryomorpha sp.
GGTTACGTAGGGTTTCAAATCTTCGTAGGTTTGCAGGGGTACCCTTTCGGTAAATGAACTGAGCGAATGGATTTCGGAATACTTCATCGATTTTCCCCATGCCGTATTCTTACCTGCCATTATCAGTTTTTCGAATACTTCACTTTGAACTTCATGTGGATATTTCATAAAAAGCTCGATCTGGTGAAATCGCTTTTTCATGAACCACGAGAAAACAGAACTGAATGCCATATTGGTCTTAAAAATCAAGAAAATTACAAAAAACCGGCTACAATTTATAAACCAAAAAAAGACCTATGAATTACACGGGATTCCTGAGCAAAATGAAAACGGCTGTGGAAGAGACGGTTCAATATTGGCTCGTTTTGAACAAAACGCCTCAGGTACATCTCAACCCGCTTCTGGGCAGTATGATTTCCATTGAATGGACCGGTAAAATCATTTGTATCTGTTGTGGAAAAATCATCCCCAAATCCTACGGTCAGGGATTCTGTTATAATTGTTTGATGGCATCTCCCGATGCCTCTCCCTGCATTATGCGTCCGGAATTGTGCAAGGGGCATCTTGGAAAAGGCCGTGACATGGATTGGGAAACCGAAAATCACATCCAACCACATACCGTATATATGGCTCAAACCAGCGGGATTAAAGTTGGTGTCACACGCTCTACACAAATTCCAACACGGTGGATCGATCAGGGTGCATGGCGGGCTACCATCTTGGCCGAAGTGCCTTACCGACAGTTAGCAGGTCTCATTGAGGTGGAACTCAAACAATTCATTTCCGACAAAACCGACTGGCGCAAAATGCTGAGTAATGAGCAGGACCAAACGGATCTTAAAGAACTTTCAAAAACCATGATCTCATTCCTTCCCCTGGCGCTGGCACCATATGCCAGATTGGATTCGCCACTGGTTGAACTGCAATACCCGGTTTTGACCTACCCCAATGCTCCAATTGGGATTGCGTTGGAAACGGTAAAAATTGCGCAGGGCATCCTCACGGGAATCCGCGGGCAATACTTAATCCTTGATGGTTTTCGGGTGATCAATATGCGGAAATATAGTGGGTACGAAGTGATTTTCAGCGAATAAAAAAGTCCCTTTGTATGACAAGGCTCCGAGCTTTTTCAATCCGAGGTATGAGAACTTAGCGAAGCGATCTCACGACCGATGGTAGTCCGCATGGAAGGGAGTAGTTCTGTCCATCCGAAGTATAAGATGCTCCGCTCTGCATGACAAAGCTCCATATTTTGTCATCCTCGATTTGCATCTTATTACTCAATATCCAAATAGAAAGGCATTCGCGCCTGAACGCCTTTCATTTCCCTGACCTCTTTCAGATACTGGAATTGTTTGATCAACATTTCATCATTTCCGAGTTGAAGGCGAATGATTCTTTCAGAAACCTCCGCGCTGAAACCCTCCAAAAGTTCCTGAAAAGGATCTTTCCGCTCAGGATAGTCTTTCGTTTGATAATCTTCAATTCCAGCCAGATTAGCAGCTGCTTCAATCGCGGCATTCAGCCCTCCAAGTTTATCCACCAATCCGAGAGATAATGCATCTGTGCCGCTCCAAACCCGGCCCTGACCGATGGAATCAACGCGGTGGACCGGTAAATTTCTCCCTTCGCTTACAATTCCGGTAAACTGATCATAAATATCATCCACACTGCGCTGAAGGATAAGGTATTCTTTGTCAGACAACGGCCGTGTTACATCTCCAAAATCAGCGTACTGACTGGTCTTCACACCGTCAAAAGTGATTCCCAGTTTGTTATTGAAAAATCCTTTCATATTTGGCAACATTCCAAAAACACCAATTGAACCGGTGATGGTATTGGGCATCGCAAAGATTTGATCTGCAGCTGCGGCAATATAATAACCACCTGAAGCTGCAACGTCTCCCATTGAAACGACCAGGGGTTTTGCAGCTTTCGCCAAAACGGATTCTCTCCAGATCACGTCACTCGCCAGGGCACTTCCTCCTCCTGAGTTTACCCGGAGCACAATGGCCTTTACCGTGGTATCCTGTCGTGCCTGACGAATTGCTTCGGCATACGATTCAGAACCGATCGTGTTATCAACTCCTTCACCGCTGTTTATTCCTCCGCTGGCGTAGATGACAGCGATTTTGTCCCGCTTATAACTCGGCGTGAATTTGCCATCAGGAGATGATTTAGTTGGGCTTGCTGCATTGCGGTATTTAGCGTGTGTTACAAGTTTGATGTCTTTCTCGCGGTCCACTCCCAGCTTGTTCTGAAGAATTTCCCTCATTTCATCAGGGTATTTTACGCCGGATATAAGACCTTTGTCAGCCGCATCCTGGGCTGTTTGAATGGCATACCTGTTGGCTATGCTTCCCAGAGAATCAATGGAAATGCCTCTGCTTTCTGAGATGCCTTCCAACATTGTATTCCAAAGGGCTCCCAGCCATTTTTCGGTTTGCATCCTGTTAGCCTGACTCATTTCATCAAGCATAAACGGTTCCACAGCGCTTTTAAATTTATTGTTCGTTCCGCGTATAATCTGGGGCTCAATCTCCAGTTTCCCAAGCATCCCCTTCACAAAAGCCACGTTCGTCCCGAGTCCTCTGAAATCCACAATGCCTTCAGGATATACATATATTTCATCGCTTACCGAAGCCAGATAATACGCTTTTTGGGTATATACTTCAGAATAGGCCATGATCCACTTCCCTGAAGTTTTAAAATCTTCCAGGGCAATTCGGATTTCCTCGATGGTTGCCATCCCGGCCATAACCACACTGATGTCCAGGTATATACCTGAAATCTTATCATCCTCTTTTGCTTTTTTAATATTGGCCAGCAGTTGATTCAATCCTATTTCCGAAGTACCGCTAAAACCGGCAAAATTGAATTTAAATGATTGGTCTGGACCGCGATCTACAATGGGTCCGTCGAGTTCCAAATGCAATACCGTATTCTGATCTACTTTTGTGACTTGTTTCGATTTGTCCAGATCGCTAAACGCGGCAGAAATCACACCTGCAATCACAATAAAAAAGATGAAAAACAGAACGAATACCGATATGACCGTGCCGAGCATACTTGCAAACATGAATTTAAAAAATTGCTTCATTATAGTGTTTCTTTGTGGCAAAGTTAACACGCAATTGAGTATGCTGGTTTAATTTTACATCAGTGGCAATACCGGGTGTTAATCGGGCTTTATGACAGGACTACGATTGAAGCATATCACATTTTTATCACTTGGAAGCAATATCGGCGACCGAATGGCTCATTTGCGTTTTGCGGTGAGTGAAATGAATCATTTTGGAACAGTAAAATCACTGTCTGCAATTTTTGAAACAGAGCCGTGGGGATACGATGATCCTTCACCCTATCTCAATATGACTTGTAGGTTTGATACAGATATTGAACCCCACTCTCTAAGAGGAAAACTATCGGAAATAGAAAAGCGTTCAGGAAGAGTAAAATCCACTTCAGATGAGAATTATTTGGCTCGCACGCTTGATATTGACATCTTGCTCTTCGATGACTTAAAAATACATACCCAGGACCTGGTAGTTCCCCATCCCCGTATGACTTTACGACGGTTTGTATTGGAACCGCTTGCTCAGATCGCACCGGATATTATTCACCCCAACTCCGGTCAAACGATCAGTAAATTATTGCAAACCACGTCTGATATATCCTCCATAGCACTATATAGGAATGAACTATAATTTTATTGCAGTTGAAGGAAATATTGGTGCTGGTAAAACCACACTGACGCACAAACTGGCTGCTCATTACGGAGCGCAACTTTTACTTGAAAAATTTGAAGACAATACCTTCCTGCCTAAATTTTACGCAGAACCCGAGCGATATGCTTTTCCGCTGGAATTGTCTTTTTTGGCGGAGAGATATCAACAACTCAACCAGAAAAACACCGGTCCAAACCTCTTTTCAGATTTGATCATCAGCGATTATTTTCTGAGCAAATCTTTAATATTTGCCCGAACCAATCTCTCAGAAGAAGAATTTAGGCTTTTTTGGCAGCTTTTCGATATCATGTTTCAGTCAGTGACAAAACCCGATTTATTGATCTATTTATATGCCCCGGTTGATAAGCTTATAAAAAATATAATTCACCGGGGGCGTCCTTACGAACAAGATATTCAGGTGTCTTATTTAGAGCGAATTCAGTTGCAATATCTCGATTTCCTTAGAAAGCACGCAGGTCAGCTAAGGGTGCTGGTAATTGACACCTCGGAATTGGATTTCGTTGCCAACCCTTCAGACTTCGAAAGTATCTTGTTTCAAATTGAAAATCCTCTGTCTAAATGACTTCATGTTCAGCCGGTTTCATATACACTTTACTTTGTTTAAAAGACGCTGATCACCTTTCAATATCTGAAAAACAATGTGTATTATTGCACCCTGAAAATGAAGAACCAATTACCTTTTCACAAAAATAAAAGACGAATGAAGCATACAAATTTTAAAGCTTTAGCCTTTATAGCCTTTTCAGGGCTCTTAATCACATCTTGCGGTGGCTTGGGTAAAATGGCCAAATACGCAGAAACCATTAAGTACGATCTCGAACCCAATCCGCTGATTGTTCGCGGTGACAGTGTAGAAATAAATATCAATGGCAATTTCCCCGGAAAATATTTCAGTAAGAAAGCATCTGTGGAAATTACGCCAACGCTGACTTATGCAGGCGGAAGTACGCCTTTCGAGCCGGTTCAATTTCAAGGTGAGGATGCGCCAGGCAATGCCACTGTGATACCATATGACAATGGAAAGAATTTTACGTACTCTGACAAGGTGGCTTACACCCCACAAATGCAGGATTCGGATCTGATGCTATATCTGGTAGGTCGTCAGGGTAATAAAGAACGCGAGTTTGAGCCATATAAATTGGCAGACGGTGTGATCACCACGCCTTACCTGATGAGGGATGACGACATGCCCATTTCGGCAAAGGATGAATTCCAGCGTATTACTGCGAATAAACAAGAGGCAGTAATCAATTACCTGGTTAATTCATCTGTTGTGCGACCTGGTGAATTGAATGACGCTGATATGAAAGCGATGGATAAATTTTTCAATGACAATGCGAAAAAAACCAACTATCAATTCAAAAGTGCGCGGATAGAGGCTTATGCCTCACCTGAAGGTGAAATCAGCCTGAATGAGAATCTGGCAGATGACCGCGCGAAAAGTGCTTCAAAAGCAGTTGGCGACATGATGAAAAGAAGGAAGGTAACATATGATGCCGGATCCTTTTTCAAACTGGAACCCAAAGGAGAAGACTGGGCTGGTTTTAAATCCAAAATGGAACAATCCAATATTTCTGATAAAGCGCTTATCCTGCGAATTCTTGAAATGTATTCAGACAATACCAAGAGAGAACAGGAAATAAAAAATCTTGCAGCTACTTATACTGAAATCGCTGACAAAATCCTTCCTGAACTGCGCCGTTCACAGATTTATGTGAATTATGAAATCGTAGGTTATACAGATGAGCAGATCATTGCGTATGCCCGTTCAGCTCAGGCAGATACACTTACATTGGAGGAAATGCTTTACGCGGCCACATTGACTGACGACATGAATGAGCAATACGCCATTTACAAGAAAACATCTGAAAAATATCCACAAGATTACCGCGCATTCAACAATATGGGTGTTATTCACATGCGGAAAAATGAGATGAGCGATGCGAATAACATGTTCAAACGTTCAAATGATTTGCAGGCAAATCCAGTAGCCGCAAATAATATGGCCATATCTCATCGTGTAAGTGGTGACCGTAAAAAAGCTTCTGAAGGTTATGGTAAAGCTGCCGGCGCAGGCGATGAGGTAAACTACAACATGGGTCTTATCGATCTGCAAAATGGTAATTACACTTCTGCTGTGCAAAACATGAAAGGCTACAATACTTTCAATAAAGCCCTGGCGCAATTGCTGGCCGGTAACACGGAAGCAGCCAAAACCACTTTGAACCAATCTCCGGAAAAAGATACCGCAGAAGGAAAATATCTGATGGCTATTATCGCAGCACGTTCAAACGACAGTGCTGCTGTATCCAGCAACCTTCAGGCAGCTTACGCGCTTGATGCTTCTTTAAAAGCGAAAGCGGCTAAGGATCTTGAATTCAGAAATCACCAGGATCAAATTAAATAGTATCCTGATCAATCGATTTTAAAAGGGCTGCCAATTTTGGCAGCCTTTTTTTTTGTGTACCGCGCATATTTTTATCACAGCGGGCAGAGCACGGAGTGCTTAACCCATTTTTTTGTTCAGCCTTTCAGGCTGCTAGTATGATTGGCGGGCATGGCCTCTCCATCAGTGTGGATCCTAAATGCAAGTGTGTAGGTTAAGCATGGTTTGGCGCTCCGCGCGGTTATCGCAGGTGAGTCAGAACTTTACTGGTTCGATCTCTTTCTACCCTACTCGTAGAGCACGGAGTGCTTAACCATGCTTAACCCAAAGCTCCGCTTTGGCGACAGACACCTCCATACTCAACCGCACGGAGTGCGGCACAACAGGAAAGTTCTAGAGTTTAGCAATAGTGTGGCGCTGGTCTCCGGTATAGCAGGAGCCTTAGAACTTTACTGATCATCTATTTTTACCATACGGACAGCGCCCGGCGTGCTCAACCATGCTTAACGAAACGCAAAGTTGGGATTTTGACTCAGCGATACTACATATCAGAAGAGTACCCTTCTGGTTCGGCGCTTGGTAACCCGACCTTTTGTACGCTTAAATCTTCTTTGTGAGATTTTGTACGTGGTTGTTAACATCGCGTAGAGATAGGCATCTTTGTCGATGGGGTCTCCGCGTTGATAACCTGTTTCAGTTGAATTTAGAGGTCGTTGATTGCCCGCGTCATCGATAAAATATCCGAGGCTGGGATCCGCAAAATACGCGGCCAGTTCACCCTGGGTCTCGCTAATCACGTTGTTATCGTAATACACTGTGCTCACATCGTCCATGTAGTCAGTAAACGTGATACGATGGGCAATTTCCAGGCCTATATTCCATTGTCTGTTTACATCAAATCGGAAGCCAATACCTACAGGTATGACTACAGTGTAAAGAGAATAAGGCTCAGGTCCATCGTCCTGCATCTGCCCTTCAGTACCAAATGGTCGCAATTTGTACCAGTCCCCATTGAAATTTGCCTTCGGATTGAATCGTGTGACACCGACCCCGGCAGTAACATAAACCGAAGAGCCTGCGAGTTTTCCTTGTTTTATGTCGTTGTCATACAAGTTTTTGCGAGAGAAATCCAATATATTCGCTTCCATTTGAAGAGAAAGCTCATGGATGGTGGATCGGAAATGAAGGTTTCGGTTTCTTCTGAAAATCTCCTCGGTCAAAACATCATTCCCACCTATAATTCCAAAAGTGTACTGCGTTCTGGCGAAAAAGCGACTCCCAAACTGATATCGATAGTTTACCATGAGAGAAGGTCTCGTTTCGGAAAGTTCGAGATCGTGGATAAAATCAGAACCAATTTGATCGCGTCCGCCGAGCTCACCCAAAAAATTCATGGCACCTACGCCAAATCCAAAGGCATGCCTCTCATTTTTCCAATATCCGTTTCGGGAGTTGAAATATTGCGCATAGCATTGATTGACAACAGATATACCGAGAATCACCACTGTCAGCAGACAGACCTTTTTCAATAACATGCCAACATTCCAAATTTGTCGTCGAAAGATACAAAAATCAGTCACGTAGTGTGATTCTAAAATTTTTGTTTTCCGGCCATTTCCCAAATCACAATTCCAGCGCACACAGCCACATTGAGTGAATGTTTCGTACCGTATTGCCGTATTTCTATACATCCGTTGCATTCATCTATTACGCTTTGAGAAACGCCATCTACTTCATTGCCAAATATGAATGCCGACGACTGTCCATTCAAAATTTCAAAATCATCAAGAGAAACAGATCCCTCAGTTTGTTCAATTGCGTAGATACGAATGTCCTTCGATTTTAGATGCACCAGAGCCTGCAGGGTATTGGAAAAGTACCTCCATTTTATCGATTCAGTCGCGCCCAATGCCGTTTTGTTGATTTCCCGGTGAGGGGGAACAGCGGTGATACCACAGAGCAGCAACTCTTCACATCGAAATGCATCCATGGTCCTGAAAATGGATCCCACATTTTGCGCGCTTCTGATATTGTCCAAAACAACATAAACCGGTTTTTTATTTGCATCTTTAAATGCCTCAATACCGATGCGTTCCAGATCGCTGTTTTGTAGCTTCTTGTTCATAAGAAATAATAAGTACGGCTGACCCCGTTATTGAAACCCTGGAGGTATTGGTATTTTCGTGGCCCATCAAGTATTTCGATCGTGTCAGTAAAAAAAACAAACAAAGATAACATCACCGAGACACCGCTGATGAAGCAATACCTCGGAATAAAGGCCAAATATCCTGACGCCTTATTGTTGTTTCGCGTAGGGGATTTTTACGAGACGTTTTCTCAGGATGCCGTTACAGCAGCGAATATACTTGGTATTGTTCTCACCCAAAGAAAGAATGGAGCCGCCTCTCATGTTGAGTTGGCAGGATTTCCGTATCATTCACTAGATACATATCTCCCCAAACTCGTCAGAGCTGGCTACAGGGTGGCAATCTGTGACCAATTGGAAGATCCAAAACTGACCAAAACGATTGTAAAACGGGGCGTGACCGAACTTGTAACACCCGGCGTAGCTTACAACGAGCAGGTGCTGGATCACAAAACGAATAATTTCCTCGCGGCGATACACCTCGGCGATACCCGCGCAGGTCTGTCACTGCTCGATATTTCCACTGGTGAGTTTCTGACAGCGCAGGGGTCAGTGCCATATATTGAAAAACTCATGCAGGGTTTTAAACCCAGTGAAGTGCTTTTTCAGCGAAAGCATGAATCCAGATTCACCGATTTATTTGGCGGGAAATTTCACACATTTCGACTTGACGATTGGATTTTTTCTCGTGATTATGGATATGAGCGACTCGTAACGCATTTTAAAACCACCTCGCTGAAAGGCTTTGGTATTGAAGAAATGGAATCGTCCATCATCGCTTCAGGGGCTATTCTCCATTACTTGGGTGAAACCCACCACGACCGGCTTGGGCATGTTTCCAAACTTTCGCGCGTGGAAGAGGATCACCACGTTTGGCTCGACCGGTTTACCATCCGCAACCTGGAATTGCTTCACGCCGCCAATGAAGGTGCGACTTCGCTTCTGCAAATCATCGACAGAACCATTTCGCCCATGGGCAGCCGGCTTCTAAAACGATGGATGGTGCTGCCCCTCAAACAACTAAAACCAATTTTGCAACGCCATGAAGCGGTGGGTCATTTTTTGACGAAAGCCGACCTGGCCATGGAAGTCGGTGCACAAATCGAGAAAATAGGGGATATCGAAAGGATTATTTCCAAGGTTTCCGTCGGAAGAATCAATCCACGTGAAGTGTTACAACTTTGCCGTGCGCTCAAGGCCATAGTGCCCATTAAAACGCTCCTGTCCTCTTCAGGAAATGAGATGCTCCGGCATATCGCTGAGCAACTCAATCCATGCACACCTGTGATTGAACGCATCGAAAGAGAAATAAGGGTAGATGCCCCGGTGAGCATCCTGAAGGGAAATGTGATGGCTCCCGGTGTACACGAAGAGCTGGATGACCTCCGGGATATCAGCACCAAAGGCAAGGAAAGATTGCTCGCCATTCAACAGGCCGAAATTCAGCGCACCGGAATATCTTCGTTGAAGATTGCCTTCAACAACGTTTTTGGATACTATCTGGAAGTGCGCAACAGCCACAAAGAAAAAGTGCCAGACGACTGGATCAGGAAACAAACATTGGTGAATGCCGAGCGCTACATTACGGAGGAGCTGAAAGTATACGAACAAAAAATTCTCGGCGCCCAGGACCGGATTCTCACCCTCGAAACGCAACTTTTCAATGATCTGGTCAACGATCTGGCGCTGTATGTGGAGCCGGTTCAGCTCAACGCACACCGCATCGCGGAGTTGGATTGCCTGCTTTCGTTCGCGCGTATTGCTAAAGAGAACGATTACGTTCGTCCGGATATGGATGAAGGTTTCGCCCTGGATATCAAGGATGGTCGCCATCCTGTCATTGAACATCAACTTCCCGCCGGAGAAGTATATGTCACCAACGACGTGTATCTCGACAATACCCGACAGCAGATTATGATGATCACCGGTCCGAATATGGCCGGGAAATCTGCCTTGCTCCGACAAACAGCACTCATCGTCATCATGGCTCAAATGGGATGTTTTGTGCCGGCTTCGGCAGCAAAAATCGGCCTGATCGACAAGGTTTTCACCAGGGTGGGGGCCAGTGACAATATTTCCTCCGGCGAATCGACGTTTATGGTGGAAATGAACGAAACAGCCAGTAACCTGAACAATTTGTCAAACCGGAGTTTGATTTTGCTCGATGAAATCGGGCGCGGGACAAGTACGTACGATGGAATTTCAATCGCCTGGGCCATCGCCGAATTTATTCACGAAAGTGTTGACACCCGCGCAAAGACATTGTTTGCAACGCATTATCACGAACTCAATGAAATGGACGCACTTTTCAAGCGCATCCGGAATTTCAATGTGAGTGTAAAAGAAATCAAAGACAAGGTGATCTTTTTGCGAAAGTTGAAGCCGGGGGGGAGCGAGCACAGCTTCGGAATCCACGTGGCTCAGATGGCCGGGATGCCGAAAACAGTAGTGGCCCGCGCCTACGAAATAATGGGTCGGTTGGAAAAATCGCATGCGGGTAGCATGTCTGAAATGAAAAAGAAGAACAGCAAAGATGAAAGTCTGCAGCTGAGCTTTTTTCAGCTTGACGATCCGGTGCTGCGGCAAATCCGCGATGAGATGACCCGGATCGATATCAATGCCCTAACCCCTGTGGAAGCCCTGATGAAACTCAATGAAATAAAAAAAATCAGCGGTAAATAGCGAATCATTTTTTGAGAAGTCAGATTAATAACTAATTTTGTCGTCCAAATCACGCGAGAGTAGCTCAGTTGGTAGAGCACGACCTTGCCAAGGTCGGGGTCGCGGGTTCGAATCCCGTCTCCCGCTCCAAAAAGTCCCTTCAGAAATGTTGGGACTTTTTTTATACCGGGATGAGAATAGCGTTTTTCCAAACTAGAAGGGGAGAGGGAACCTTTATATTACCTGAATATATTACATTTGCGCTCCCACGCCCGGATGGTGGAACAGGTAGACACGCCGGACTTAAAATCCTGTGGCCGTATGGCCGTGCGGGTTCAAGTCCCGCTCCGGGTACAAAGGGGCTATCTCAAAAATACGGGGTGGCCCCTTTTTTTATGGCTGAGTCTATTGATGCAAACTCAAAGATTGAGATTAGGGATTAGAGCACTTCAGCGACCACAAAAACACTTCCTCCGACAAAGACAATATCTTCCAGCCCTGCTGCTCTTTGGGCGGCGTGCATGGCGATCAAGACAGTGGGGTAAGATTCTCCTTTCAAACCCGCAGTCGAACCTTCCGTCTGTAATTGAACAACATCTTTTCCCCGTGGAACATCAGGTCGGCACCAGTAATAAATGGCGTGTTTCGGGAGCAAATTGAATATTTTACCAGCCTCTTTATCGCCCATCATCCCCCATACGATGTGAACTTTTTTGGCCGGAATATTAAGCAACATGTCCATGGCAAGGGCCACGCCTTCCTCATTATGGCCCACATCAGCGATGGTGAGTGGATGGTCTGATAAAATTTCCCAGCGGCCGCGCAATCCGGTGTTTTTTACCACTTTCATGGCGCCCTTCACCACAGCATCTTCGGGGATTGACCAACCGCCTGAGCGGAGGATTTCCACGGTCTTCCGAACCGTGCGCATGTTTTCCAATTGATAAATTCCTCCCAGATCTGTATCCAATCCCATGTCATTTATGGTCACAGGAAGGAAGGGAGCTTTCACTTTTTCCGCCATTTCCTGCAATTTTTTCACCACTTCCAGCGGATTTTCGGAAACCACGACCGGCACCTTCTGTTTGATAATACCTCCCTTCTCCCGGGCGATTAATTCGAGCGTATCACCCAGAAACTGTTGATGGTCCATACTCACCGAGGTAATGACAGACACCTCGGGCAGTACCAGGTTGGTGGAGTCCAGTCGTCCGCCCATTCCCACTTCGAGTACGGCGATATCGACTTCCGCTTTCGCGAAAAAATCAAAGGCGAGCGCGCAGGTCAGTTCAAAAAAGGAAGGTTGGATTTCCCCGACCTGATCTTTGTATTTTGCCACAAAATTAACCACAGCCTGTTCGGGAATAAGCGCCCCGTTCAAACGGATTCGCTCGCGGTAATCTTTGAGATGAGGTGAGGTGAAAAGTCCGGTTTTGTATCCGGCCTCCTGCAGGATGGAAGCCAGGGTGGAACTCACCGAACCTTTACCATTCGTGCCGGCTACATGTATCGATTTGAATTTGTGTTGGGGATTTCCGAGAAGCTCACAAAGCGCGATGGTGTTGGATAAGTCGGCTTTGTATGCAGCCGCTCCGATACGTTGAAACATGGGAAGCTGACTGAAAAGATAGTCAACGGTCTCCTCGTATTTCATTATTCCAACCTGAAAACGAACCGCACCTTTCCTCTCTGTTCGATGGCAGCACCGGCATCGGCGTTGAAGCGAAAATTATTTTTTGCATCATTGATCGCCAGGTTGATCAAATACTGAGATGTGGTGGTCGATTCTCTCAAATTCGGAGTTGCGCTGGTCACTCTGCCATTTTGATCTACCGAAATATTCAATACCACAATGCCTTCTTCTTTGGTGTCTCTGATTTTTGATCCAAAACCAGGCACCATACTTCGGCCGTCGAGTTGCCAGCTTCCGCTTCCACCTCCCAGTGCGCCTTTGCCAGTGGTTCCTTGCGGATTACCCTGATCACCCTGACCTTCGGTATCTCCCTGACTACCACCTCCACCTGGTTTGCCCATTTGGCCCAATACATCACTCAGTTTATCACTGATTTTCGGTTTGGGTTCTTCGGCGGGTTTTGATTCTTCTTTGGGTTTGGTTTCGGTTTTCGGCTTTTCAGTTTTGGGTTTTTCTACTTTTACCGGTGGAATTGCGATATCGCTTTGTTCATCCGTGGTTACTTCCTCTGCAGGTGTTTCAGAAGGTGTAGGGTCGGAGACCTGCTCAGGTTGCGGTTGTGATTGTTGTGGTGTAGGAACTGATTGAATATCCGCCACAGCATCTCCCGCGGCATTCTGGTCCCATCCGAATTCGATGGATGCACCAATATCATCAGGTAGGGGCACGGGTTGTTTCAGTCCGAAGAAGAGGAAAAGCACGAGCATCACCGCGTGAAAAATCACGGTAGCAATGATTGCTTTGCGTTTGCGGTCTTTTTCGGATTTATCCATCTTTACTTGGGTTTTGTAGCCAGCACGATTCGCCACTGATTGCGCTTGGCAATGTCCAAAACTTTTACTGTTTCACCTGTGGGTACTGATTGATCGACGTGAAATACGATACCCGGTTTGTCTGATCCACTCAATCTCCCTGCCAGTTCTGCTTCGAGTACCAGCGGATCTATGATATCATTGTTAACAGAGTAGTTCAAATCCCGGTCGATGCGCAAGGCTACAGTTTGTTTGTCTTTTGACTTATTGCTACTCACGGGGAGATCTACAGGAAGTGAGTACGGACTTACCAATGTGGAAACAATAATGAAGAAAATAAGCAAAAGGAATACCAGGTCTGTCATGGAGGACATACTGAAACTGGCACTTACCTTGTTTCTCGATCTTAAATTCATCTCAGCTTATTTACTTGGTTCTTCCAAAAGGTCGATGAATTCAATGGACTGAGCCTCCATGCGATGCACTACCTTGTCGACCCGTACAACGAGGGTATTATAGGCAATGTAGGCCAGGATACCAATTACAAGGCCGGCCACAGTGGTAACCATGGCCTGCATGATACCACCCGAAAGGGCATCGATTTCAACACCGGCTCCGGATATTTTCATGGCATGAAATGTAAAAATCATTCCGATTACTGTTCCCAAAAATCCGATCATCGGGGCGGCACCCGCCACTGTCGCCAGGGTAGGCAGTCCTTTTTCGAGTTTATATACTTCGAGTTTGCCGACATTTTCGATAGATGCACTAACGTCATCCATGGGTTTGCCAATGCGTGAAACGCCTTTATCGATCATTCGGGCAATTGGTGTTGCAGTGGTGGTGCACAAGCTTCGGGCAGCTTCCAGCTTTCCATCGCTCACGTAGTCGCGAATGCGGTTCATAAAGTCTTTATCTTCTTTCGAAGCTTTGTTGATGGCAAGCCAGCGCTCCACGAAAATATATACTGCGATAATCGACAGAATAGCGAGTGGGACCATAATATACCAACCTCCGTCTACAATCAGTTGCCATATCGAAATGGTTTCTTCTGTGATAGGTTCGGATGCGAGGGTATCAATAGTTGATCCCGGATTGATTTGCAGGAAAAGAGGTGTCTTCATGAACACAAGGTTAAGGCAAGTTTGTGAAGTAAACGCAGGTGATGAAAAGAAATTATAAACTTTGCAGTATGAATACTGAAGCGCCGGAAACATATCCAACCACAGCCAGCCACGACAAATTTTTCAGATACCAAATAAAGTCGATTCTCTCCAGTCCCATCGCAGCCACACCGGCTGCAGAGCCGATTATCAGGGCGCTCCCTCCGGTACCTGCGCAATAGGCCAGAAAGAGCCAGAAATCACCACTCCTGGCAAAAGGACCGATCAATTCAATGGCGTACATGCCCTGGGCGGCTGCCACCAACGGCACGTTGTCAACAATCGCCGAGAGCAAACCAATGGCGAGGTTAATTGCATAAATATTGCCAATTGATTTGTCAAGGAAAGTGGCTACATGGGCCAGAATACCTACATCCTGCAATGCTGAGACGCCTAAAAGAATACCGAGGAAAAACAACATAGATCCGGTATCCACTTTTTTCAAAACACCCAAAACTGAAAGTTCCCGACGAATTGTATAGGGCTTGCGCCGGTGCATCAGCTCTGTAATCACCCAGAGAATACCGAGACTCAACATCATTCCCATAAATGGCGGCAGATGTGTAATGGTTTTAAAAACAGGCACAAAAAGCAAACCAGCCACACCGAGAAAGAATATGGCATTGCGTTCTTTTATTCGAACCGCGGGATGGTGGTGACCATCTGAAACAGCGGCCGAAGGACGCTGAATATTTCCTCTGAGCGTGAACGAGAGAATTAGCAATGGCACCAGAACGGCTACCATGCTCGGAACAAGCAATTCCCGGATAATCACGATCGCTTCGGGCAATTGTTTTTTAATCCACAACATCGTTGTGGTCACGTCACCTATCGGCGACCAGGCTCCTCCGGCATTGGCGGCAATAACCATGAATCCCACGAAAAACCACCTCGTCTTCTGATCTTCAATTAATTTTCGCAAAAGCGAAACCATGACGATGGTCGTTGTCAGATTGTCAAGCACAGCGCTCAAAAAGAAGGTCAGCATGGCCAGAATCCAAAGAAGTTTGATCTTATTGGTAGTCGTTATTTTATCTGTTAATAGCCGAAATACCAGATTAACGTCGATCAATTCCACGATTGCCATGGCACCGAGCAGAAAAAAGAGGATGCTTGCAATTTCACTGAGGTGATGGAGGAGGCGGTGTTCGAGAAAAACAGGAAGTTGTTCTCCTGGTTCAAGGTTTGCATTGTCTGCGAGAAAAAGTAAAAACCGGTCCTGAAGCCCGTCGGGGGCAGCACTTACTCCGAGTACGTATAGCGCCCAGCAACCTACACCGAGAATCAGAGCTGATGCTGCCTTGTCAATCTTGAGGGGATGTTCAAATGCAATGGCCAGGTAGCCAAGGATAAAGACAACAACAATAGCAATTCCCATAGTTATACCAGTTGAGAAAGGGCAATTTCAAAACCCGTTCCAGCCATATTTAATTTGGTTGAATTTTTTTCAAAAATGGCGGTGAGTGCCTTGCGAATGGTTTCAGAAGTATCGCTGAAAATGGCTTCGTCACTCATTTCCACATTTTTGCCCATGCAATAGGCAAAAACCCGGGCCATGCCGAGATTGGCGATGAAATCGGGTATAATGCTCACCCGCTCGTCTGCATATTCCATGATGGGACCGAAGAAAATTTCCTTATCGGCAAAAGGTACATTCGCTCCACAGGCGATCACTTCAAGTCCGGAACTTATCATTCGATCGATTTGGCTTTTTTCCACCAAACGCGATGCCGCGCAGGGGAGAAAGATTTCGGCTTCCAGATCCCAGATGGATTCGTTCACTTCCTGAAAAGAAAGGACGTAATCAGCGCGTAGCTGATTGCCTTCCTTTTTCAGAAACAGGTCACGAATTTCCTGTTTGCTGATGCCTTCGGGAACGATGATTCCTCCGGCGCGATCTATAATTCCTACCACTTTTACACCTGCTTGAGAGAGGTAATACGCGGCAGCGGCGCCAACGTTACCCCAACCCTGAATGATTGCGCGTTTTCCTTTGAAAGATTCACCGGTCAGGGTATAATAATGCAGGACGCTCATGGCCACTCCATAACCTGTAATCATATCGGCTATGACGTATTTGCGCGACGGCTCCGGAGAGTAATGCGGATCTTCGATTACCTTGGAAACACCAAAACGAAGCTGACCTATCTGATGAATTTTTTCATTTTCCCGGGGTTGGAAGTGACCATTCACAACACCTTCCTGCGGATGCCACAGACCGTAATTCTCAGTAATTGGAATTACTTCGTGAATTTCGTCAACATTGAGATCGCCACCGGTGCCGTAATAACTTTTTAAGAGTGGGGTGACCGCCCTGTACCAACGCTCAAGTACACCTCTTTTGCGGGGATCCTGCGGATCGAAATTAATTCCGCTCTTGGCCCCTCCGATCGGCGGTCCGGA
>JBGTLS010000648.1:0-3639 GCA_041744015.1 Cryomorpha sp.
AAACTTGAGTTAATACACTTCATAACTCCTATTAAAAGTCGCGATCGGTTATCGCGACTTTTTTTGTCTTCACTTCAGAATTTTCCCGGAAGGGGTTTCAATAATCACCCAAAATCTGGATCCCGTTCGGTAAAAGGGTGATTTAAAATTTGCGTAAATTCCACCCCTGCAATTTTGAAACTTGTCTATGAGAATTTTTGCACTTGGATTGCTGCTTGGATCAGCGTTCTTATTTTCCTGTACAAAAGATGATGAGCCCGAATTGCCTGTCGATCCGGACCCGGTTGATCCGGAAATTGAGTCCCCTGTGGTATTTGATCCGGCAGAAGTTCCCTATCCCAGTCTTTCTGATTACAATTTTTATGAAGGCAACCTCGCCGACATGGCGCCTGTGGCGGGTGTATTGCCCTATGAATTGAATTCTGAGTTATTCGCCGATTATGCGCACAAAAAGCGGTTCGTTTGGTTCCCTTCCGGGAAAAGCGCTGAATACAGTTCGGATGGTGAAATTCTCAATTTTGATGATGGCGCGGTCCTCATCAAAAACTTTTATTACGACAACGTGCTTCCCGAAAATGTCCGCAGAATTATAGAAACGCGACTGTTATATAAAATAAATGGCGTTTGGTCATTTGCATCTTATTTCTGGAATGATGAACAAACCGAAGCAACTTTTAATCTTGCTGGGGGTCAAACTCCTGTCACCTGGATTGACGAAACCGGTCTGGAACGATCCATATCCTACCGCATGCCGTCATCGGCTGAATGTCTTACCTGTCATAAAACTGTTAACCAACCCGTGCCCATCGGACCGAAACCTCAGAATCTCAACAAAGTTTATCCTTACCCTTCCGGTATCGTCAATCAATTGGAAAAATGGCAGGAGATGGGATATTTGAGGGGTGAAGTTCCTGTCAATATCAACTCCACGGTGGCCTGGGACGATCCCACTGCCCTCCTGCTCGACAGGGTGAGGTCGTATCTGGACATCAATTGCGCGCATTGTCATAAAGAAGACAGTCACTGCGATTACCGGCCTATGCGGCTGGCATTTAATGAAACTACTGACCCTGAGAATATCGGTGTTTGTGTTCCTCCTGATGAAATCATCAATCCGGAATTGACGAACATTGTTACGCCCGGAAATATCCAACGAAGCATGATGCACTTTCGGATGAACAGTACGGAAGAAAGTGTGAGAATGCCTCTAATTGGACGCACGATTGTACATGATGAAGCCGTGGAACTTATTAAAACCTACATAATCTCGCTCGAAGACCCCTGCTAAACCCACCTTAACCAATAAACCCAATCATGAAAAAACCTATACTTCTGCTCGCCTTTAGCTTATCAGCTGCTTACTTATTTGCCCAGGAAACCTGTGAAAATGCCTTCCCCATCACACAGGGACTTTATACCGTTGACGAAGTTGCCGGTACCGATACTCCCCTACCCGTATGTACTGGCAACACACCCGGGACAAAAGGTGAATGGTATAGTTATACAGCACCATTTGATGCCTCTGTGGTCGTTAGTACCAATTTGCCGCAGAATTTTGGAAGAGATACCCGCATCCAAATTTATTCCGGCACATGTGAAAACAGGGTGTGTGTGGGAGGTAACGACGACATTAGTGGTTCCAATTGGCTTTCACTGGCCAATTTTTCCGCTGCGGAAGGAGAAACATATTATATCGCTTTTGATGACCGATGGGAAACGAATGGGTTTGATTTCACTTTAAGTGAAAATTCAACTGAATTGCTTCCATTGTCGTTTTCCCAGCAAACAATTACCACAACCGGCTCCACGATGGGAGTGGTGGATATGAATGGAGACTTTCTTGATGATATCGTAGCCGTATCATCCACCACCATCAATATCAATTACCAGCAAGCAAACGGTTCATTTCAGTTTGTCACTTTTGGAAATCCGCAGGTTCAACATTCAGCGAGCTGGAGTCTGGCAGCAGGTGATATCGATCGGAATGGTTACAATGATTTGCTCTATGGCGGCGGATCAGGTGTAACATTCATGTTGGCCAATGAAGGGGGATTTGGCTATACCGAAGTATCCGGACCGGAATATGTTTTTTCTCAGCGATCCAATTTTGTCGACATCAACAATGATGGTCATCTCGATGCATTCGTTTGCCATGACGTAAATCCGAATGTTTATTATCTCAATGATGGAAACAACAATTTGATTTTCCATCAGGGTGGGCTTGGCGACACATTTGACGGTGGAAATTACGGTTCCCTCTGGTCCGATTTCGACAACGATGGCGATCTTGATTTGTTTGTTTCGAAATGCAAAGGAAATACCCAGAGCACTTCCAATATCAACCAATTTCTTGTGAACAATGGAGACGGAACTTTTACTGAAATAGCCGAAGAACTCAATCTCGCCGACAATGTACAGACCTGGTCATCAGCCGTGGGAGATTTCGACAACGATGGCGATATGGACATATTTGTTGGAGCGAGCTCCATGGCCAATGGAAGTCACAAACTGATGATCAATGACGGCACCGGAAGTTTTACAGATCAAACGGCAGGTACTGGTCTGGAGAATTTTATGGCAACCAATATCGAAACCCGTACACATGATTTCAACAACGACGGATATCTTGATATTTTCGCTGGTGGCAGTGTGATACTGCTCGGAAGCGCTGACCTTACTTTCACACCAGTTCCAATACCCGCCGGCCACGGACCAATTGGTGATGTCAACAATGACGGTTTTTTGGACATCGTCTATAATTCGACAATCTACTTAAATGATGGAAATGACAACAATTACATTAAAATACACACCATTGGGGCGCAAAGCAACATCAACGGGATTGGAGCCCGGATTGAAGTGTACACCGCCAATTTGGGTAAACAGATACGCGATGTACGCAGCGGAGATGGTTTCAGACATATGAGCAGTCTGACGGCGCATTTCGGAATTGGTCAGGAAACCGCTATCGACAGTGTGGTTGTAAACTGGCCATCCGGGATTGTAGATGTTTACGAAAATCCCGATATCAATACCACCATCATTTCCAATGAAGGAGAAACTGATCTTTCGGTAGGCTTATCAGAAGCGTTTTTACCCGAACTCGCTATATTTCCCAACCCCGTGCGAACTGACCTGATTATTGAAGCTCCAGTCAACATTTCAGGGAGTCTCATTCGGATTTTTGATGTAGCCGGTAAAAAAGTGATGGAGGGTCGGTTAAACCAAAATCAAATTGATGTTTCGAACTTCAAACCAGGAGCCTATGTATTGCAACTTGATTTGGACGGAAAAAGCCTCCAAAGAAAATTTGTCAAACAATAAAATTGCAGCGTTTCAGAAATACAAAATCCCGCCAAAAGCGGGATTTTTTTCTTCTCATTTATCTGATGAAGCAAAGCTTAATTCACTCAAGTTTCGCATATTTTTTATTAATCAAATATGTATATTAAAATGATTATAATCAATGGAATATATTTATATGTTTCATTTCTTTGTGCATGGACTTTTTCATCGCAACTTTGAACTGACCCCGACGGGGTCAAAAATGAATAGCCACGGGTGCTAACCCGTGGCATAAGCCGGAAACCTCTACGTTTTGGCGGAATTTTTGCCTTTTGAAGCAAAAATTGTGACAAA
>JBGTLS010000649.1:0-7395 GCA_041744015.1 Cryomorpha sp.
ATGAATCCCAATTCCCATTTGTCACATCCATGCCATTGAGCTCAGGGGAGTTTAGATTCGGATTCCAGGTCCAGATATAAAGTGGATTGGTAACCGGATCCGCATCCTGCAATTCCGGACAGCCGCATTCCACCGACGTAATATCCACATAAAGTTTTGATGGTTCGCCCGGCACAACGGGCCAGGGCTCGATAAAAATTGATTGTGCCTGAAGCGCTGCAACTGATAAAAAGGTCAAAACAGTGTAAAGTGTTTTCATATTGAATAATTGTTTTAAAAGTTATTGATAGGTCTGTTTTGAGCCGGAAAGAAAACTTACAGGAAAATGTCCTTTCACAGCTCGTTTAAAATTAAAAAAAATCAATACCCACATCAAAGGATGAAGATTTTAATCTCAATAAACGGAATAGGTCTGTGTAATGCGGATTTACGCTCTATTGCCATAAAATAGCTTATTCGGATGTCGAATAGAGTGCTTCAACAGCAGGGCAGTCAAGATTCTAATTGGATTCTGTTTTAATCCTCCACAACTCCGAGCGTTTCCAGAATAGTCATTATCGCTCTGTCAATCTCCATAATACGGGTCTCATACTTATTGGTATTTTCATCAATGCCAGCGTAATACAACCCGTACAATTCCAATCTCAACTCGCAGTATTTTCGCAAAGCTTTGTTTCTATCCTGAATATTGTCTGATAATTCCAAACCATCCACCTCATTCAGAATCTTGATGTTCTCTTTCCAGTAATAAATTCCCCGGTTCCTGATTTCAGAAAGCAACTCTCTCTCAGTGGCGGTTTCAGGCATATTGTATATCTCGAGCGCCATGGATTCCTGAATGTAGAATTTCTCCATTCGCTCTTCATAACGTATTAAATCGTTCACATTTGGAACACCAGAGGATGCCAAATTTTCAAACACCACAATACACAATACAATTGTTGCAATTCCTCCCACACCGATGGGGGCGAATTTCCGAAGTGGAGTTCCGGCATTCTTCAATCCGGGATAAAATCCATAGCCGATAATCAGTCCACTAATTAACCCTCCAATATGAGCCGCGTTGTCAATGCCCTCTTTTAAACCAAAAATCAGGTTGTATCCTACGAACACACCTATACTGGTTAGCAGATTTTTTCGTTGATCCTTTTCAATAAGGTTCGTGGAGAGCATTGCCAGAAAAACGCCGTACATACCAAAAATAGCTCCCGATGCCCCGGCACTGACAGAATTTTCATTCCACCACAGACTGCATAGACTGGCCAATATCCCGGTGAGTATATAGGCAGAAATGAAACGAATTTTGCCCAGATAGGGCTCGAGTAGCAAACCTATTAAGGTCAGGGCATACATATTCATGAGAACATGTATCACGCCGATATGGATAAAAGTGCTGCTCACCAACCTCCACCATTCTCCTCCAACCGTAACGGGACGGAAATTGGCTCCCCACTGAAGCAAACTCTCAACATCCGGATTGATAAAGCTTACCCCCAAAATCACCATGAGAATAAATATCGCCAAATTGGTAATCAACAAAACAGGCGTTATAAAATACCCCTCTACTGGCTTAAAAAGGGAGACAAAATCATCGAAATTGTCTTTCATGGTTGCAGGAGGCTGCAATAAATAGTCGTTCTCCGCTTCCGCAAAATCCGGTATCATCGCCTCGTATCTTTTCTCCAGGTCCTCATGAAGGGTGGTCGCACGCAGGCCTTCAAGGGTTTCGAGAAATTTCCGGATATTCTTTTTATTCTTCCCGAAATCGTACATAGAGCCACCAATACTTTCGCTGTAAAGCATCACCTTTTCATCATCGACGACAATTTTAATTGCAAAGGGCATTACCAGTGCCGACTTGCGCGTCTCTGCCATGAATCCGTTGGTGCTGGTATAATCAATTTTCCAGCTGAGCTTTTCAAGTGCCATGGCCGCCAGGGCCAGGAATTGTTTTCTGTCCAAATTTGTCTGCGCAAGCAAATACTCCTGCGCATATTTGGGCGTAAATCCGAATGCCATTGTTTGGTTTTAGTTATCTCTATTCCATTTAGCAGGCAAGATATGTCAAAACAAAATAACTTACCAATGTGATTTAAAAACTGAATGATTTCCCACCGTTTTTGGGTTTTAGGTATGGAACACGTCAACCTATTCCATGAGGGCACACATTGCCTATTGCCTATTTGCCTATTTGCCTATTGCTAATTGCTTATTGCTAATTGTATTTGCCTATTGTCTATTGCCAATTTGCCTATTGAAAAATCCCACAACATACATCCCTTACGTTCTCCCCTCCCATCTTTGCCTGATCAATACCGAAATCATGCAAACATTCTCTATTCAATCAGAACCTGAAAGTCAAAATGACGCCAAAAAAAGAATCCGGCGGCGTTCAAACTACAAACCCATCTACACCGGGGAACTCAGCGGGGTGAAGTATTACGATTATGGCTTCGCTTCCTACCTCCTCAAAAAAGGCAGCGCCCTCACCTTCCTCCGCGAACCCAAAAACCCTTACGACTTTTACGCCATCGCCGTTTGGTACAAAAACTGGAAACTCGGCTACATCCCCAAAAACCAAAACGAAATTCTGGCCAATATGCTCGATCAGGATATGCCGATGGAGATTCGGGTGAAAAGTATCGTGGATGATTGGGATGGGTATGGAGGGGGATTGGAGGTGGAGGTTTTATTGATGACTTGAACAAATCTGGATTGAGTAGAACCGGGTTTTCACCTAATCATTCAGGATACTGATGCCTTTATTTGCAATCCCAGAACAGTCTGACAAAAGTCTTATAATAGACAATAGGAGAAAACTGTAGCAGCGCATCTCAAACAGCGTTACTATACCTGGTTTGAAGGTTCACATCTCTTCAGATGATTCCAACAATTCAATCAAACCAATTGCGGATATCTAAATTTTAATCCCAATAAATAATATGCAGCCAACGAATCCCGCATCCAATCTAATAGAGAATATCACCCACACAAATATCACCCCTGCCCTGACTTTACATCCTTTTTGGAGTCAGCACCAGCAAATAATAAAACTGGTGTATTAATACTCGGTCGTCCAAGTCCCATCGGTTTTGCGTCGGTAGGTGATGGCTTTGCCCTGACCGTCAAAAATTGCCGAGGTAGTGCAAGATTCTCCACAAGGTCCGAGGTTAATTGCAGCACCACCAAACTGTTGGCCGGGGGCAACATCGGGGTTTTTTAAATACGCAACTTGGTTCCAGCTTAGGCCGTTGTCCGTGCTTTCAAAAACGTATCCAGCTCCAGCCTGCAGTGCAGTAGTGTCATTTGGGTTCGTCACGCTTCCAGAACTTTCCCCAACCGAACCTACGGCCAAATAATACGTTCCCTCTGGGCTTTTTTCAAGATCCAGGGCACTGCCAAACTGAAACAATGGCCCAATATTTTGGGGAGTAATCACTGCAGGATCGTTGTCCCAAGTGTTGTTCTGTTTGGTAAAGACTTCAACAAATCCAGCCCATGATAGACCATTTACACTAGCGCGTTTGCTGGAAACAGCCAACACACCTTTTTGTGCTTTGATGTCAAATCCAAAATCTCCTCCCTGTTGCATATCACTTGAATAAAGGGTGACGGTTTGCTCATTGGCAGGCCAAGCGCCACCAATTTTTTCAATAATTTTTACTGCACCATAGGGGAAAAAGTAACTTGGTTCGGTAGGCAAGAGCCAAGGGTGTTGAGGACAGGGGCATTGATCAAATTCACCTTCTTCATTTTCCATATTTTCGGGTGCGCCTGCAAATGCTGTTACAACGCCATCATCTGCTATATCAATAGCGACTGAGTACCCCATCAACGCACGGTTGTAATCAATTGGGTTTTCCCAATGCTTTTCTTGAACCCAAGAATCCCCATTGTAAAAGAAAATGTAGGCAGCTCCTGCTCCAACTTCATTTTCATTTGACGTATTATTTCCAGAGCCTATTTTCAGTGGGGAGCCGACAATTAAATAATTGCCTTTCGCATCCAAGCTGTACCCAAAAGCACTGCCGCTATGGGTTGGATTTGCTTCTAGAATTTGCGTAGGTTCAGAGGGGTAAATTCCGGAGGCATCTTTTTGATATACATACACTCGTCCGCTGCTGCTGGCCTTGCGGGCACCAATAAATAAAAAATCACCTGAAAAGGCCATGCTTTTGAAGGCTCCAAAATCAGGCAAAGTGGGGCTGGATTCAGGATAATCAATGGTTGGTTCAATCTGCTCCCACTGAAGGTCTTCGTTTTCAATAAACAAAGCTACCGATTCTTGGAAGTTGGGTTTCAAATAGGTTACAGCCAAACATCGGCCATTGGTTGCCAACCCCCTGCCGAATGAATTAAAATCTGGGACAGCCTCACACGGGGTTGTTTGCCAAGGTGGCGTTGTGATCTCAGTACAAACGGAATTGCCCGTTACAACCGGACCACAAGAGGGGAGAACTTCACCTCCATGAACTACAATATTAAGCGTGCAGAGCTCCCCACCAATTTCAATAGCAAAACTGGCTGTTCCACCCGAAGTGGGTAGTCCTGTGATGTCGTAAGTCAACGTTCCGGCGCCATCGTCAAAATTACCCGCTGCGAGTTCGGCAGTTAAACCGGTAATTCCCATTGAAGCAATCGTCTGTCCATTGTGCGCACCTCCGTTTCCACCTGTGTAATCAATACCTGCTGATACACCACTTGCCGCAATGCCACTTATCAGGGTCCCACTGATCGTCGCGTTCCCGCAATCCAGCCCGGATATTTGGCCAGATGCCTGTCCTGAGAAAGTAACGTTCACAATGTCTTCAATGATATGAATAACCTCAGAACCGTTATTCAATATAATCTGCATCTCCGTCAGGCTTCCATTAAAACGAATACTGTCTATTTCATTGATTGGATTGGATTCTGTGCCAGTGGTTTTATTTACGTTTTGTTCAATTTGCGCAAAAACAGAACTCCCAATAATCAGAATAAATGCTGTGAATAGATATTTCATGATTTTATCCTTTTGGCCTTATTGAATAATCACTGGCTTGGTAATGGTTTTATTGTCGGTGATCACCCGGCAATAATATGTACCATTCTGGACGTTGCTGTTCCATTGGTACGTTTCTTTTCCCTGATGTTTCCCCTGATAAATGCTTTGGATTATTCTCCCATGTGCATCAACAATATCTATAGAAATAAGGGTTGACATGATCGATGAAAACTGGATGTTCACCAATCTGGTTGCGGGGTTGGGGAATACAGACAAATGGATCGTTTCGGTATTTGTCCCGTTATTTATGCCAACGGTATTTTCAAAACGGTAATTATCAATGTGCCCGATGTCCCAGGAAGTAACCGAACCATTTAATTCATTTAATATCATAGAGCTCGTCCCAAATTTGATGCTTTGAATGTCCGAGATGGGAAAGGATTCCGTAGTTGAGTTGGTGAATGTTACCACCAGATTCTGGGCATTCAGCTCAATGCCAAATAGTACAACCAGTATAAGCAGTACGGCAGGTTTTAATTTCATTTTTTTCGGCAGCCAGGTGTTTGTTTTCATCTTATATTTATTCTTTATTGTTTCTACTCGTTGCTAAGACTTCATTGTTTAGATTTATCCAAAAACAATTGACACATAAAAGGACGATATCACGCGTACCACGGCCCAGGGTGTAATTGGATTTGGCCACAATAGATTTATTATTGGTGGTTTTGTAAAATTGGCTGTGGCTATTGCATAATTGCGTACGAATTGATCATAGTCCACCCTTCCAAAACTAGGTAAAGAACTGGATTATAAACGTTTGTATTGTATTTTTTTCGTGAGCGTTCTTATTCAGGCGTCAACACACCGCGAAATAAACTGATTGGTATTTCACATTAAGAAAAAGTAGTTGTGCCTCACCTATTAGGTGCGCTACTGTCTGGCACGAATAATTCGCATCACAACACCCCAATCCCACCATAAACTGATTTATGGTAAAATTGGTTCAGCATCGCAATAACCCCTCTCAAGCGAGGCTTTCCTATGCCGCCACCGCAAGTCTCATTGAATTTACAGAAATGCGGTAAATGGTTCCCTCTCCCGGCTTGCTGCTCAATTCCATATGGCCCTCCGCCATCTTTACCCTGCTTTCAACATTCTTCAATCCCAGCCCATTATGGCCTGATGATTTTATCTCTTCTGGATTAAAGCCCTTGCCGTTGTCGGCAAAGGTGATGATCAGCCCTTGTTGAGAGGGTTGTAGTTTTAGCGTGAGTTTGGTGGCACCACTGTGTTTGAGGGCATTGTTGAAGAGTTCCTGCACAGCGCGGTACAAGGCCAGTTCTACGCGGGGAGAGAGTCGTTCTGGGAGGGGTTCGAGTTGGGTTTCTACTTCTAAACCGGTGGCCTGGTACACCTTGTGTGCCAGCTCTTCCAGGGCGGCATTGAGACCCAGTTGTTCGAGTGAGGGCGGCATGAGGTCCTGACTTATCTGGCGCAGGTTGCCAATGGTATCGTTGATCAGCTCAATGGCCGGAGTGGTGGGGTCAGTACCTTCCGTTAGTGCTGCCAGTCGTCTGCCGATGCCCGCGACATTGAGCTTGATGGCCGAGAGCATGGCACCGACATCGTCGTGCAGGTCTCGGGCGATGCGGCGGCGTTCATTTTCCTGGCTGTTGATCGTGGCATAGAGCACTTCCCGTTGATAATCGACTTCTTTCACTTTCATCATTAACTTGTAGCGGTTGGTGCGACGCTGGAAAAACTGGAATGAAATCAACAATAAAACAACTCCCGCCGAGATGTAGATATTCCGCTCGGTCCTGGCCTGGGCAATCTCCACATAATGTTCTAGCTCCACTTCTTTCAGGTGAGCAGCAGTTTCGAGACTGTCTGCAAAAGCTTGTTTTGTGTAAGTATATTTCGCTTCCAAATGGTAGAGGGCCTTTTTGTTTGATTCACTTTCAATACTGTCTTTTAGGCTCATATGTCGCTCCAGCATATCAAGCGATTCCCGGTACTGCCCTTTTTGCGCGTAAGCGGCATACAAGGTTTTTAATAATTCAACTTTAAATGGCAATAGTAATCCACCATGGTTCAGGGTTCTTTGTCCTTTGTCAATCGCATCATCATACCGGCCCAATTGCAACAAGGAAAAGGCTTCATTGGTCTCAATTTCCGGTAAATTTAAATTGTTTGATCGGCGAATCAATTGAAAAAGATCCCGACTTTCCTGATAGTGCTCCAATGCCTTTATGTGGTTCCCGGTCCGTCCCCAAATCACGCCGATATCCATCTGCACACGCGCGATACGCGATGAATCATTCATTTCCCGGGCAAAATCACTGGTTCTTTCATAATATTCGATGGCTTTGGAATAGTCGGCCAGTTCACTATGGGTGGCCCCTAGTGTG
>JBGTLS010000650.1:0-6629 GCA_041744015.1 Cryomorpha sp.
CTTGCGGCACTAAATACCTGAGAAACGCAATCATTTGAACTGATCATGTCGTCATCTTCCACAAATCGATCGCTTTCTGAACATTGCGCACACAGAGATTCTATGCATTCAAGGTCCAGACCTTTTAGTGTTTTCAATATCTCACTGTCAGGCCAAATTTGAAAAATGCCACTTCGAATTGCGCAGTTCTCTTTAAAACATAGGGGTACAATTTCTTTGCTCACGGATGCGCGAATAGTCGAGAGCTCTTCTTGTTGAGTAGGATTCATCCACCTCCAGGTAACCAGGCAGGCCACAACCACAACCAAAAGATAAATTGGCAGATAAATGTAGATTTTACTTGGTGTTTGATTCAACCTCATGAAGAAAAGAATTAATCAAAATCGAAGAAGGTAACCCGAGTAATTGTCTTTCGAATGGGTGGAACAATTCGATTTAATATCATCTATAATATCCTCATCTCCCTTACCGGAAATAATTAAATTAAAAAGTTCATTTGCTGTGAATGACTCTAACACGCCATCGGTGCACAAAAATATGGCGTCACCTTCTAACAATCCGTCCATCGTACTAATGGTTGGCTCAGCATTTGGGCTGCCTGCTGCCAGCGCACGCGTAATCACATTCCTTTTGGGATGAACAAGTGCTTCTTCTTCGCTTATCAGGCCTGTCTCTACCATTTCATTGACCAATGAATGATCCTGACTTTCATAAGCCAACTGTCCCTTTTTTATACAGAGAATTTTGCTATCCCCCACATGCATCAAATGAACTACCTCCTTCTCCACAACGGCAATTGTCAATGTTGTTGCCATTCCTTCAGAATAGGGATTGGAATCAACATATGCATTCAATTTCGACTCAACAAAACGCAAAGCATCTTTCAGGACGGTTTCGTTAATCGAGACTTGTTGACCAAGGTAACCCAGGATTTCAGAGCAGACCAATTGGCTGGCAATTTCTCCTTTTTGAGCACCTCCCACCCCATCACAGACAACTGTAATATCGTGCACAGCTCCGGCTTTTTCACCGGTTGTCAAAATATAATCTTCATTATTGTCCCGTTTGCCTTTCTCTGAAAAGCCGATATGTGATTTCAGTTTCATACGATTACAGAAATGAGATTATAATTTCCAGATCATGCTTTAACTCAATTTGAGGGAAGTCTCGCCTATTCTAAAAGTACTTCCTGGCGAAAGAGGAAGTTTTTCATAGTCCTGAAGCCGTTGGGTCCGACCACTTACGAATACGCCATTGGTGCTTGCGGATCCTTCTTCAAAACCGATGTCGTATATGTGGTATTCATAGGCGCCTTTTGTGGACAGGGAGACTTCAACTATACAATGTTTCCTGCTCACTGTTAAATCGTCTATCACCACATGCGCTTCTTTTCTGCCGATTATATTCTTGCCCTCCACCAAATGATACGAAGTGCCTTTATGATCCACCAACTTCGCAATTTCGGATCGTTCATCTTTGCTGTCCTTTTTAATATTTGTTTCTTCCTGAGCCAATTCATCGGGAAGCATATTTCCGCCATGTGAAATTGACAACTGAGATTCTTCAGGTATATAAAAATCTTCCGGATCAAAATTGTCCTGACGCGAATCTGATCCAAAAGCATTTTGTGTCACGAAATTCCGGGTACCACATGCGCTGCATATGACCTCAAAATCACCTTGCGCATAGCGCAATGCACGGGAACAATCGGGGTTTGTACAATTCATTGTTGCCGTCATCCTGCCACTATATTTCTTTCTCCCGATCTTGGAGCGGGAGGTGTGTGTGTTGCAATCATTTGTAAAGTGGATATAAGCGATTCCATCATTTTTCTCATTCGAACAATTACACCAGCCAGGTCTTCTAATGGAATTTCGTTCAAAGACAATATGCTGTTCAGGTGCTGATTGAGATTATTCAGATCTCCATTTTTTAAAATATTTCTCACGAAGTCTCTGTCCTGAATTTCGAGATTTCCTTTTATCAAGCCCGCCAGATCTCCAAAATATGCAATAAACAGAGCTGGAGAACTTTTTGGTAAAATCCAGCGGTAATACCCATAAGTGCCCCGTATATATTGGACTATTGGTTCGCAAAATTGAGATTTTGACGGTTCCTTGCTGCGATACTCGTTTATAATATGCGAACCGATTTTAACAGTGTTCTCCAAGAGATTCCGAAAGAACAGAAACCATTTTTCTAACAAATGAAACCCACTTAGCTGTATACAGGGAGGAATATAACCTTCTAACAGTTTGCCCGATTTCCATTCTCCGACTTTCATCCGGTTTCCCGTGGGTAAACTAAAGGATCCAAGGCTTTCATGGGCAATGCACTCCAACTGATAATCGTGCACCAGATATGGTTCACGAATAGGCCTGGTTTGCGGAATTCCCGCTCCGATTCGTCCATCAATGCCAATGGTGAGATATAAGTGGTATCGCTTTTCGGCTTCATAAATAAACTCAACATAGGGTGCCTGTTTCGGTATTTGAAGTGCACTTATGGTTGATGGAACAATCTCCACGCGGGCACCACCCGGTAATACCGCCTGACATGCTTCCAGGGTTACTCTGGCTGTTCGCCCGTTTTGTCCCTCTGAGTTTCTGAGGCTAAAAAGAGAATGAGGAAGCAATCCGTAACCCATATTCCCAATAAGGGCTAAAGCGCTGGTTTCTTCGAATGATTCCTCAATACTATTTTCCAGGTGCTGAAAATGTTCAGAGCCGAGCTTCATACCATCGGTCCAATTTGTTGAGAACAGCTTTTTATCTGTAAACTTCATAAGTTCTATCTTGGTATTATAACTGTTTTTACATCTTCTCTAATGACGGGATAATCGGGATCGTCTTGCGCGTAATGACTGCCTTCACCATAAATACGTTGAGCTACCACAATATCCGTAGATTTAATTCCATTTTCAGCCATACTGAGAAATGGATTCAGGTATTTTGTTTTACCAAACAAGGATTTGGGATCTGTCAGTTGCGGTTTTTTATAAAATAACCAACAAAACTGGGCCGCTCCGTGATATTCATCACCCATATCCTGAATAGCAGAAAAATTGCCCTTTTCCCGGCGAATTTGAATACACACTCTAAATACCTTCCCCAACTCAATATGCAATGGTGCTTCTATAAAAGGTTTGGCATACCAGCTGAATAAATCATATTCAGACTCTAAACTGTCATGAAGTTCAAAATTTGCGCGAATTACTTTGGCCTTCCTGTTCCAATCGGTTGTGTCTACAGGTTCAATAGGGAATAGCCAGGGCGTTTTTAGTGCTTTAAGCGGTATCTGACCCGAAAGATCAAAAACTTTCAAATGGAAAAATGGCAACATATAAACCAACGGAATATCCCATAATTGGGCTGATAAATCTACTGAATAAGGTACCATTTGAAATACATATGGCGCAGCTATGTAACATATGGAGCCTGTGAAAGCACAAGAAAACAGATAGAGCATTTCCAGCCAAAAAGAATCTGTTTTAAAATTCAATTGATCGCGAAGCGCCCACGCCTGCCTGTAAATCACCATCACATTCACTACGCCGAGTACTAGAAGTGAAAGACGACTGGTCAGGATCAGCCAGTTGTTGTGTTCTTCGAATAAAAAATAGTTCAGGGCCCCGAGTCCAAATGCCAGAGCAGCATAACCCAGACGAAACAGCATATCGTACTTGCTGATTTTCCTGCCTTTTTGTTTTAACAGGAACATCATCAAGCCAGCTGAGATTGCGAGCAGCACCACCCAAACGATAATGACAGGTTCCAGCATCTTTGATATTCACTTGGTCATTTCAAATCTAAAAATAAATTTGATTATCCGGCGATTATCATGGTATTATATCCCAATGTAACCTGTCCCAGTTCAAATCCTTGCGAATCATTTGTAGAGATCAAATCTATTTTGAACGGCACATCTAAAGGGATAAAGTAGGAACAGAGTATTTCATCAATGATCTTACGGGTTTTTCCATTGGGCAGGTAGTCCTCCAGATCTGATCTTGTGATTCCTTTGATGGCGATTTCTAAAAGAAGAAATTCATCTCTGAATGATGCGCCCAAAATACTCTCTTCGCCCAATCGCAGTTGGCTACTGAGTGCCCCACTATTCTTAAATTTGATGAGTGCGGGTTCTGCAAAGCTTAGCTCAACAGGTTTTCCCAGAGCAGCTTCGAATATCAATCTTGTCAACTCCCAATCTCCAACGACCCTGTGGGCTTCCGGTAATAAATGACAAAATAAATATTCCTGTTTTTTAGACAGGATGGCCTTGAAAGCATCCAATCCCCAGATCTTTTTAACGAAATCCGGAAAAACATCAAAGTACTTCTGCTCGAGCAATTCAAGTTCGATTCTGGGAATATATGTAGCTTGCTCGAAGGGCAGAAAAAACTTACGCGCTTCGCTTTCCTGACGTTTGATTTCTTTTGTGCGCTTCGTGGGAGTGTCCAAATCTTTATCCAGCTTGTGGAAGATGTCGAGGGGAAGGTCATCGTAAAAACCCCTTCTGTTTAAATTGAATTGCAACACTGTTTCACTTTCAAAAAACTTCGACCGTATTTCTGCGACATCCCGGCCAGATCGCCTTTTATGATCGCCGATGGGAGCCATGAGAATATTGTCTGTTGAAAGCGTTTCTCCTTCCCACTCAGAACCCATGAGCCAGGCTGCCAATACTTCCGCCCTGATATCAAAATAAGGGCTTTCTGTGGCATAATTTTTCTTCTCAGCCATTTGGCACCGTTTTCACTCTTACCGGAATATGACCCGACGAGAGCTTGGTTATCATAATTTCCAATTGTCGGCACAATCCATCCCAATCAGCTTTTAATCCGGGTTTGGATGGCTGAAGTTCAACTTCCAATATCCGCGTCATGCCTTGCTTCGAGCCAGGTATCGATCCTACTCCGTCGCGTATTTCTACAGATTTTAGCTTATTTCGAAGAAAAGTTTTGCAGTACACTTTTACATCTTCTCTCGTTACCAGACGACCACGACTAAGCAGGACACTTTTCATGGCATCCAAACGCTCCACTGAATTAAGCGCATCCCGACCTCCGGACACAGGAGTAACGAGGCTGAGCCCTTCTTTTTCCAAACTGGTGCGATGTTTGGAAACGCATATTAACCCGGTACCTGCATTGATACCATTGGCCGTCTCTCCAATACTTGTCCAGTGTTCTACCCGCACCCGAACGCCTGATTCAGTGCCACTTTGAAGTAATACATAAATACTTTTTTGGGGATTCTTCATACTGGCGCTCTTGTCAATTTTCTTACCCAGTAACTGGTGTATTTCTTCAATTGACAGGGCAGAAGCTGCGGCTTCAATCAATTCATCGTTTTTATAGTTTTGCCTGAGTACATTGACGATATACATCAGTCTTTTCCAGGTATTGTATTCATCCCAGCGCCCTATCCCACCAAATCTTAAGGTATATGAAGGAAGTTTTTCTTCTCTGAAACTTGCAAAAGGCTTATAGATGTACGATACATTCTCCGGGGGTTTTTCTTCATACACGGCCCGAATGCTGAGAAATTGATCCTCCACCACCAGTGGAATCCATTTAACCGCGGTGGTCTGAAGCCAAAAATGCGCATCGTTACCATCACCACACAGTCTTCTGTTTAGAACTGGAAAAACATTAAAGTCAATATGCAGGCGCTGCGTGAAATTCGTCAAAGCGATGGGCTGTTTAAAATGAACTTCTAACCAAAACAGGGGCGATACCTGTGACTTCACAAAGGCTTCCTTTTTGTCATCGGGTTTTTCGTTCTCATCGACATTCAATTGACCAAACCACTTTTCAAAAAAGCGCTCTGCCGTTTCGGCTTTTACTTCGGGACAATCGTCAGAACTGAATGTCACGAAATTATGATCGTATCGCGCCCTTATCGATGCTTCCTGTCTTTGATTACCATTTAAATAGTCTTCAATACTGATATCGCCCCTCCCCGTACCCTTGAAATGAGAGATCGTATTTCCATGGAATACAAATTGAGCCTGAGACATCGCCGAGAAAAAAACTGCCCGCTCAGACTCCGTTTCTTCCTGTCCGCCTAAATCGAAAAACAAAGAGCACCCCTGCCAGTTTTCTATGGCCGAAGGTGCTGAAAACCCAATAGCCAATCGCTGAATCTCCTCAGATTCCTTCACACCCCGTTTTGCCCTGCTCCGTTTATCGAATGTAACAATCTGCGTATCGGTGGCAACAACTTCAATCTTCGCATTGATCAACCGCGAAGGAAATATAGGAGAAAAATAAACCTGGGTTTCTTCTTCATCACCTTTCGTTCTAAACTGGGTTGTCTCATCAATTACAATGGTGTCGCTTTTCGGAAAAGCTTTGGCCAGGCCATGGGCAGGTTCGGGTAAATGAAAATCTTCGGGCAGGAGCACCTGGGCCAGCTTTTCCTCCAACCTTCTTTCTGTCCCGTCAATTTCATGGTACACCTGCTCCAATTCAGACGCCATGGCTCCAGCCATAAACCGAACGATGGGATCAAAGTTTTGACCGATATCCCTTTCCGCATCATTTGTTTCAACTTCATAGATATCAGCAGCGCGGTAAAGGATTGACGTGTAAAGTTCCTGGGCGGTTAGCGACATGGTTATGGGTT
>JBGTLS010000651.1:0-4910 GCA_041744015.1 Cryomorpha sp.
CAGTCCACTGGCGTGCCGCATATTTTCTCCCACCACAGCGAGGATGCTCAGGCCGGAAACAATCTGAGGTGCAAGCATTTTTCCCACCATGATTTCGTATTCGAAAGCGGTTCTCAGCGCATTTTCAGCAGCCACACTTTCTTCCGGTGCAATGGCCAGACTGATGCTGTGCTCACTGCTCGCCTGGGTGATCAGCATGACATTGACGCCAGCAGATGCCAGAGCAGAAAACAATCTCCCACTGAAACCTTTCATTCCGATAAGGCCCGAACCCTGCACATTTACAAGGGTTATGTCAGACACAGAGGCGATTCCCCGAATGATCCCACTGCTTTTTCCGGAAGGTTTACCGATACGCGTTCCGACCTGATTGGGATCAAATGTATTTTTGATGAGGATGGGGATTTGACGTGCGATGGCCGGAATCATCGTCGGTGGGTAAATCACTTTGGCTCCGAAATATGAAAGTTCCATCGCCTCCTCATAAGTAAGGTCGGGGAGGGTATAGGCCTTTTTTACCATCCTTGGATCGGCTGTCATAAATCCATTCACATCGGTCCAAATCTGAACTTCTGTGGCATCAAGGGCAGCACCGAGGATGGCAGCGGTGTAATCCGAACCCCCTCGTCCAAGCGTGGTGGTGCGCCCTGCCTTATCGGTTGCAATGAAACCGGTAACCACCGGTATGATTCCATTGATTTGCGCATACCAGCGTTTGATATTTTCGTAACTAATGGATTCCATGACCATGGCATTTCCAAAATGGCTATCTGTCACAATGAGCTGTCGGGCGTCTGTAAAAATTGTTCGACCTACAATCTGTCCGATAATTTCGGCAACCATTTGATTGGAAAGCAATTCGCCAAACGAGACGAGTTTGTCCTTCACACTTGGCGACAACTCTGACAGCGCTTTTATTCCGTAAAGGATTTCCTCTAATTCATTGATCATGACTTTGGTGGTGATCAGAGCCTGGTTTTGTTTTTCCACCGGAAGCAGCGCGCGTATCACCTCCTGATGTCTATTTTCAATTGCGCGGAGGTCTTCGATAAAATCCTGACTGGCAAGCGCCTGCTCACCCATTTGAAGCAGACTGTTGGTGACCCCACCCATGGCTGAACATACCACCACCGGATGATGTCCTTCTTCAAACGATTTTTTTACGATTTCCACGAGGATTTTTATTGAATCCACGCTTCCCACAGAGGTTCCACCAAATTTTAAAATATGCATGCTTAATTGATTTGAACGAAAGAAAAAATTTAAAAAAATCCTGAACTCCAGTGGCAGTCATTGTAAAATGCTGCTACTGTCTCATTCAGCGGCAAATGTAATGTTTCCGAACTTGAAAAGACACCTTGTATGGATTTCAACACAGACTTCCGTCAATAATAGGATGACTTGAATTTGCGAGTCAACCTGTTTGAGGCTTGTAACGATTGAGATAACAACTACAATAACTTATTCACCAGTTTTTTATACTGACTGATTTCACCTGTCCGCACCCGCCAGTGGTTCGGGTATTGACTAACCAGCCTGTTCCCATTTGCTTTCGCAAAACCGAGTGGAAAACCATCGAATTGAACCACCACGAGACCCCGGACGGCGTGGTCGACATACACATCTTCCCTTTGAAGGTAGCGCAGTGCCTGCTCCAAATCCAATTCAAAACGATCAAAACCGCGATGTTCGCTTATGATCATCGCCGCTCCCTGAGCCGGTTTGAAATCCCCGCGAATAGTTCTTCCGATGGGAAATCCCGGGCTGCGAAGGTTGACGGCAGCGTCCATTTGCTGAATTGTGTTTAGATGTTGCTTTTGTATCGCAAAAACATCTTCCCGCTGATTGGATACAGCCCTTAAACCAGAATTTTCATGAAAGAAATTGACAGGGTTGAAGCCGGTTCGATTTGTTCCTTTTTTCTGTTTATGTTCTTTGCCCATTGTGGGCTTTCGCAAAACGGAAATAAAAAATCCTTCACCATGCACGCGGTGAGGATAAAACCGGTAACCCACCGTGTCATTTTCCTCAGAGACAACGATCTCAGGTGGCACATTTTTCAGCCGGATCCATTCAGCCTCCGTGGATTCCCGTAAACATTGCAGATTCTCTTCGTTTTCCAACCGGTTGAATGTGCAGGTGCTGTAGATCAAAATTCCTCCGGGTGTAAGTGCAGGCCAGATGTCGGCCAGGATTTTTCGCTGTCTTATCACACAGGTCTCCACAGCGGCAGGACTCCATTCATCAATGGCTTTCGGGTTTTTTCGAAAGAGACCTTCGCCTGAGCAAGGCGCATCCACCACAATTAAATCAAAAAGCCCGGTGAGTTTTCCGAAATCAGAAGCATCTGACTGCGCGACGGCAAAACCGGGGATGCCCCATTTAATCAGGTTTTCTTCGAGAATATGGGCCCTGGATGGTACGACTTCATTGGCCACGAGAAGTGAATCGGGATGAAGTTCTGAGCGCAACAAAGTCGATTTGCCGCCAGGCGCAGCACATAAATCCAGTGCGATCAATGGTTTTTGATCCAAACCGAGTTGACGTACGATAAATCCCAGAAACATGGAAGAGGCTTCCTGCACGTAATATGCACCTGCATGAAAGGCTGGATCGGAGGTAAAACGGGGACGTTCAGGCAGGTAATATCCATCTGTGGACCAGGGAACCGATATAAGTTCTTCGGTCAGTAATGCCTTCCTTCGGTTTAATCGGATGCTCACAGGCGCTGGTCCGGAGAAAGTGCCTGTAAGTTCCGAAGATTCCTTTTCGTCCAGTGGCAACATGCGGACAAAAGCTTCCGGCAGCGTTACAGTCATGGCCGCAAAACGGTTTCTATGCGCAGTTCTCTTTCCGTAAGGGTGCGGTGAACGGGGCACTTATCGGCGATTTCCATGAGCTTTTTGATTTGGGCAGTATCCAGCTCACCTTCGATTTCCAGATAGCGTTTAAACACTTCTACTTTCGATTGACTATTTTCCGGGTTGGCGCTGTCTTCCACATGTTTCTTGCTGTGGGAGAGATGCACAGTGACTTTTTCAAGCGGCCACTTCTTTCTGTTGGCATACATTTTCATGGTCATCGCCGTGCATGCCCCGAGGGCGGCATTCAGAAGTTGGTAAGGTGTGGGGCCGAGGTCTTTTCCGCCAACTTTCGCCGGTTCGTCAGCCATGAAATGGTGAAGTCCGGCCACCACTTCTGTAGAATAGCCTTCCTCAGAACCAATTTGAGCAGCGACATCTTCGTCGGTGGTCAGTTTTTCTTCAGCAATTGCAGGCAAAAATTTGCAACTCCACGCAGCGATGACATCTGCCGCATATGTAGCATCAGCCGTGTCGGTCAGCAAATGGTCAGCGCGGTCGAGGCTTACAAAACTCTTGGGATGGAATGCCGCTTTAAATATGGATTCCGCGTTGTTTATACCAACCACATCATCCTGTGGTGAATGAAATACCAGCAGGGCTTTGCGCATTCCTGGCAGGAGCTCAGCCGTTTTATGTGTTTCAAGGTCAGTCACAAATTTAGATCCTATGCGGAAAGGCGTTCCACCAAGCTTAATCAAAGTTGATCCTTTACGGATAATTTCATCTCTGTCGTCGCCGATATGTTGCATTACGTGTTCCGCTTCAAAAGGCGCTCCCAGGGTGCAGATGGCTTTGATACTTTCAATTTTTGCCCCGGCATGAATGGCAGCCGTGCCTCCCAGAGAGTGTCCAATCAGCAAAGCCGGGGCATCGTAATGTTCGGTGAGATAATCGGCTGCAGCCACGAGATCGTCCAAATTGCTTGAAAAGCCGGTATCCTGAAAGGCACCTTCGCTATCGCCCAATCCCGTGAAGTCAAACCGCAATACGCCAAACCCGCTTCTTGTGAGTTTTCTGGCAATCACAGTCGCTGCTTTGCTGTTTTTTCCGCAAGTGAAACAATGGGCAAAAATGGCGTAATGGGCGGGTGGTTTACCGACGGGAATTTCAAGCCTGGCGCTCAGTTCGAAACCATCTGTATTGTTGAATTTTATATGTTTTGTTATCACGTTCTTTTATTGCAAAGTTCGTATTCTTCAGCAAACAGCAGAAGATTTGACTAAAAGCACAGCACGAAAAACAAAACGACTTACCTTTCTGGCGTCAAAGAGATACCATGAGACTTATTTATCGTGTTTTGCTCATTATTCCACTTGTTCTATTCCTTATGGCCATAGGATTTTGGATGTTTATTGAAGCCCATAAACCATACCTCAATGGTGAAGTGGAACTACTACACATGCAGAAACCGGTAAATATTTGGTTTGACAAATACGGTATTCCGCATATTTATGGTGAAAATGCCGAAGATGCATACCGTGCCTTTGGTTATGTGCATGCGCAGGACCGGCTGTTTCAGATGGAAATGATGCGGCGCGTGGGAGCGGGCCGTCTTGCGGAAATTCTGGGACCAGAATTTGCAAAAGTCGACGGTTTTTTCCGAACGCTGGGCACCAACAGGCAGGCAGTCGCTGACGCGGCAAGGTTTGAGACCTTGCCCGATGATATAAAGAAGATAACGTTCGCGTATCTCGATGGCGTCAATCAATATATGGCCGAAAATTTATTGCCATTGGAATATAAAATTATTGGAATCGAAGCTGAGCCGTATGACGTGGAAGATTTGTACTGTATCTCTGCTTATATGGCGTATAGTTTTGCTCTTGCCCTTCGCACCGATCCGATTGTGGAGTTTTTAGACAAGAATCTCGCGCCGAATTACCTGATAGATCTGGACCCCGCCTACAAGGCTGATACCATGCCGTGGGATAGTTCAGGGAATACATTGAATGGATCGTTGGCCCAAATTTCGATAACAGAGCTCCTCGATCAACTGCCTGTACCGATGTTTCAGGGAAGCAATAGTTGGGCGATAGCACCCGCGCG
>JBGTLS010000652.1:0-5883 GCA_041744015.1 Cryomorpha sp.
AAAATGGGTTAGCTTTAACTCCTATAATAGTAGACGATAATCTATCTAACAATCTCACCAAAGTCATTTCTGCCGACCTGAATAATGATGGGCTAAATGATCTGATATATACAACAGGTCAATTTTCCCCCATTGGCACAGGCCTTTATGTCGCCTTGAATGACCTCGGAGACGAGGATGAGAATGGCTTTTCTATTATTTCTGATGACCCCTTTGACAATACCCAAAATGATAACATCCATATCTACCCGATTCCGGCTTTCAATGAACTGATCATTTCCATCTTTGGAGAATCAGCTATGTACACTTCCGTCAACCTCTTCGATCTTTCTGGAAAATTAATGCTCAGTCAAAACCTCAATACCACAACGACCAGACTCAATTTGGAGGGTTTTGCACCTGGTATGTATATCGTATCGATCAAAAAAACAGATGGAAGTGGCATTAACAGGAAGATTGTAGTAGACCGATAGAGATTACAGGCAAACACATCTTGTCACCGAATGTGTGTATACGGAGACCAAATTTTAATTCTTAAATCTTAAAATTTGGTCTCCGCTGTATATTTTTCCGTATGTAATTCAATCAGATAATCCTTTTTACCAAGAGAATATAGGAAAATCCATACTTCAACCAGTAATATTTTAAGACAAATTCATTTACTCTGGTTACCTATCTATATCCCTATGCCTCCAAAGAGCACTGATCCCAGCGGCGCAAGTTCAGATAAACCATCTCTGGCAGACCTTAATCCCCCTCTTCTTCCCGATTCTTTGGACGACATGATTTCAGAATTGCCGATCGCTATATACACATTCGATCAAAATGGTCTCTTTACAAATTTTAATGAAGTTGCCGTTGAATTGTGGGGGCGCAGACCTGAACGGGGAAAAGACCGTTGGTGTGGCTCATGGAAAGCTTACCATCCGAATGGATATCCTATGGCATTGGATTCCTGTCCTGTAGCTGTTGTTTTGAAAGAGGGTTCCACAGCTCAGGGTGAAGAAATCGTTATCGAGCGACCAGATCACACTTTCCGCAATTCCTCGTCTATACCCGCGCCATTTATCAAAACGGTAAAATATCCGGTGCACAAAACATCCTGGTTGACATTACCGAGATTAAAAAAACACAGAAAAACATATCCTCCTTTCTGCGATTGTTGAATCTGCTTACGAATGCAATTAAGTATTCGCCCGAAGCTCAAAGAGTAGAAGTATTATTAAACTTTTCAGAGCCAGAGGTGCATGTGACTGTAAAAGATTACGGAATCGGTCTGACTTCTGAACAGCAAAAAAATCTTTTTCAGCGCTTCTAGAGAGCCCGCAAAAATTATGTGGTACGCGGGATGGGACTTGGCTTATATCTTAAAAAAAAATCATGGATATCCACGATAGCAGTATCACCGTGGTAAGCAAGCCCGGAGTTGGCTCAGAGTTTACATTCCACCTGACGTGGTTTCCTTAAGGTTGATTGTTTATGTTTGCAATCTGTGTGTACGTTGATGTCTTTTTAGAAAAACCTGAGACATGATGGGAGACTCGCTCCCATAAGAAACGAAAGATATGAAGAAGATTCTCCTGGTAGAAGACAATAATGATTTGAGGGAAATGCTGGAAATTCTGTTTCAAAGCCACGATCTCGAGGTTCGTGGGTGTCCTGATGCAAAATGTTTTCGAATTGAAATGGCTGAAGACCTACCCAATCTTGTGGTGATGGATGTTGATTTGCCGGATGGCAATGGATTACAACTCTGCAAAGAATCTAAAACATCCGAAATCAGTCGGAATATCCCCGTTCTAATCCTCACAGCGCAACATTCCACGAGAAGAGAGGCTATGGATGCGCTTGCAGATGATTTTATGAACAAGCCTTTTGACATTTCTGTACTCATTTCTAAAGTGAAATTCCTCATGGACAAAGTCTGACAGATTTCATAATTCCCTACCAAATTATTCTGAGACATCATTTCTTAAAACATCCGTGCTGCGTATAGTGGTAAGCAAATCTCTAAGCGTAGAATTCTCTCCGCATTTCTGCGGTAATTTTCTCATTTCACGAAACTACTTCGCAGGATTTAAACTCATTTAAATACTTGAATGGCCCAAATAAAATCAGCCATCACATTCATTACCAATTTGTTTCAAATCCACATTTTCAAATTGAAATTTTAATATTGATTCCCGCAGGCTATTTGCATATGCGATTTTGCACCCATCCGATTATTGATCAAATCCCATATGAAAACATTTCCTGGACACTCCTTCCCTCTCGGAGCCCATTTCGACGGAAAAGGCGTAAATTTTGCTCTTTTTGCAGAAAATGCAACCGGGGTTGAACTCTGTCTCTACAGCAATTCGAAAAATGAAAAAGAGTCACATAAAATCGCTTTTACGGAGTGTACACACCTCGTATGGCACACATACATCCCCGGCATTAAACCCGGACAACTATACGGATATCGCGTTCATGGTCCCTTTGAACCTGAAAACGGCCACCGTTTCAATCCACATAAACTACTCCTTGACCCCTATGCCCGAGCCATCGCAGGCAAAATTGAATGGAACGATACACTTTTCGGTTATAATGTAAAAAGTCCGAAAAAAGATCTCTCATTCAGCAAGTCGGATAGCGGTCCATACATACCTAAATCGGTAGTAGTGGATAATGCTTTCGATTGGGAAGGCGTGGAAAGACCAAACATACCTGACCACAAATCGATCATTTACGAAACTCATGTGAAAGGATTTACCGAACTGTCAAAAGACATACCTGAAAAAATCCGCGGCACCTATGCTGCTATCGGTCATCCGGCTTCCATTGAATATTTTCAAAAGCTGGGAATCACGGCAGTGGAATTGATGCCCATCCACCACTTTGTACACGATCGACATCTGAAAGAACAAGATCTCGCTAACTACTGGGGTTACAATACCATCGGCTATTTCGCACCACACGCGCCTTACGCGAGTAGTGGGGTATGTGGGTCGCAGGTTAACGAATTTAAAGAAATGGTAAAGGCTTTGCACAAAGCGGGTATCGAGGTAATCCTCGACGTGGTATACAACCATACCGCCGAAGGAAATCAGTTGGGGCCCACTCTTTCTTTCAAAGGAATAGACAATGCGAACTATTATCGACTGGTAGACGACAAGCGATACTATAATGACTATACGGGCACGGGAAATACTTTAAACGCCAACATGCCCAATGTTCTTCGCCTTATCATGGACAGCCTCCGTTACTGGATTCAGGAAATGCATGTGGATGGTTTCCGCTTCGATCTGGCTTCGAGTCTGGCGCGCGAACTGCATGAAGTGGATAAATTAAGCGCGTTTTTTGACATCATTCATCAGGACCCGATTATCTCTTCCGTGAAGCTAATAGCCGAGCCATGGGATATCGGCGAAGGTGGATATCAGGTGGGAAACTTTCCTCCGGGCTGGTTTGAATGGAATGGAAAATACCGCGACTGTGTACGAGACTATTGGCGCGGAGCTGATAGCATGCTTGGTGAGTTTGCCATGCGATTTACAGGCAGCCCCGACCTGTATGCGGATGACAACAGAAAGCCTTTTGCGAGTTTGAATTTTATTACAGCCCACGACGGATTTACACTTCACGATCTGGTATCGTATAATGAAAAACACAACGAGGCCAACGGGGAAGACAACAATGACGGCGAAAGCAATAACAGCTCGTGGAATTGCGGCGTGGAGGGACCAACAGATGATCCGGAGGTTATCAAACTCCGACAACGTCAGAAACGCAACCTGTTGACCACGCTTTTCCTGTCACAAGGGGTACCTATGCTGGTGGCGGGCGATGAGTTCAGCCGCACGCAAGGCGGAAATAACAATGCCTATTGTCAGGACAACGAAATATCATGGTTGCATTGGGATAAAGTTGATGAAGATTTACTCTCATTTACCAGAAAACTCATTGCCTTTCGAAAAGACCACCCCGTTTTTTGTCGCAGGAAGTGGTTTTTCGGTCAACCAGTTTATGGGGAAAAACTGCACGACATTCGCTGGTTTTTGCCGGAAGGCGAGGAAATGAGCACCTCACACTGGCAACACGATTTTGCCAAGTCATTAGGAGTATATCTCAATGGCAAAGGAATTCATACCCCAGATGAGAAAGGTGAGGAAATTGTCGACGACTCATTTTACATCATTTTCAATGCCCATCATGAGCCGTTGGAATTTACCCTGCCTGAGGTTCAATATGGAAACAAATGGACAGAAGTTCTCGACACCAACAAAATGGCTTTTGAAAGTGATAATAGTTTTAAACCAGAGAGCAAAATCACTGCTGAAGGACGGTCGATCATTGTCCTTCAATCTAAAATGAATACATGAATACCAATGACATAAAAGGTATATCTATTGGAACTTATCCTACGGTTGATGGAAAAATAAACTTTAGAGTCTGGGCCCCCAAGGCAGATTCGGTAGCAGTGATACTACTTCAATCAGGAGAGCGCTTTGCGCTTAAAAGACTCGACATGGGATATTGGGGTGGACTTTCGGCAAAAGCCAAAGTGGGTGACCTTTATGGCTATGAGTTGAACGGCGAAAATTTTCTGCCCGATCCGGCATCTCTCGCCCAGCCAGATGGCGTCTCAGGGCCCTCGCAGATCATAGATTTGTCTGCATTTCAGTGGACTGACAGCGCATGGATAAACCACGATCTAAAAGATTACATTATCTACGAACTCCATACCGGCACCTTTTCGCCGGAAGGCACTTTTGAAGGAATTGAAGCAAAACTCGATTATCTCAAACAACTCGGCATCACAGCCATCGAACTCATGCCGGTGGCCTCATTTCCCGGTGAGCGAAACTGGGGTTATGACGGGGTGTTTCCTTTTGCGGTGCAGCAAAGTTATGGTGGAGCAGAGGGTCTTCAAAAACTTGTAAATGCCTGTCACAAGGCGGGCCTCGCAGTCATAGTCGATGTGGTGTACAATCATTTCGGCCCAGAGGGAAATGTGCTCGATAAATACGGACCGTATTTCACAGAAAAATATAACACACCCTGGGGTAGTGCCATCAATTTTGACGATGCAGGTAGTGATGCGGTTCGCAGATATTTTATTGAAAATGTCCTGATGTGGTTTAGGGATTTTCACGTGGACGCCCTCCGACTCGATGCCGTGCATGCCATAAAAGACTTCCGACACGTTCACATCCTGAAAGAAATCAGGCAGCAGGTGGATTACCTTTCGGCAAATACAGGTCGACATCATTACCTCATCGCAGAGGTGGATCTCAACGACCCGCTGTTTATCACACCCACCATGGAAGGCGGATTTGGCATGGATGCCCAATGGATCGATGAATTCCATCACGCCCTTCGGGTCACTTCCGGCAATGACCGATCCGGATATTACGCCGATTTCGACGGCATCAATCATCTGGCGAAAGCTTATCGGGATGCATACGTTTATGACGGTCAATATTCACCCCACCGCGAAAGAACTTTTGGCAGTAGTGCGAAGGGGCTGCCGGGAGAGCGCTTTGTGGTTTTTTCACAAAATCATGACCATGTTGGAAACCGCATGAAAGGTGAACGAACCGGAACACTTGTAAGTTTTGAAATGCAAAAAGTGCTGGCAGCAAGTGTTCTTATGAGCCCTTATCTCCCCCTGCTTTTCATGGGCGAGGAATATGGCGAGAAAAATCCCTTCCTCTATTTTGTCAGTCATGAAGGCCCGGAGCTCATTCAGGCTGTCCGCGACGGTCGGAAGCGGGAATTCGCCGCCTTTGTGAGAGATGGTGAGGATATTCCCGATCCGCAATCCGACTTGAGTTTTCAAAACTCAAAACTCAACTGGAATCTGCTGAAAGATAAACAGCACGATGCGATATTGCGCTATTA
>JBGTLS010000653.1:0-5754 GCA_041744015.1 Cryomorpha sp.
AGACCTGCACAACCAGGCCATTATGGAACTCGGAGCCTTGATTTGCACACCTGCCAATCCGCACTGTGAAGTATGTGTGTTGAGTCATGGATGTCTGGCCTTTCAAAAGGCAACCATAAACATACGTCCTATAAAGTTGAAAAATAAAAAAGCACGCATCCGGCACATACAATACATCGTTTTGGAAGATGAGCACAATCTTATTTTGCGAAAGCGAAACGAAAAAGATATCTGGCAGGGACTGTATGATTTTCCATCCATTGAGGAAATTTCCGATGCTGATCCAACAAAAATGAAAGCGCTTATCGCTGAATTATTTCCTGACATTATAAGCGAAAAACTTCCCTCATTTCCTGCCAGGATATACACACACCAGCTCACCCATCAGCGTATTGAAGCACAATTTTGGCACATCCATTTTACCGGACCTGTCACAAATAATTCTGTATATTTAAGCGTTTCAAAATCGGAAATTAGTCAGATGGCTGTTTCAAGATTGGTTCACAAATATCTCGAGGATGCAGGTTTCATCCAGGCAGCCTCCAATTGATTTATATTTGTACCGATATTTAAAACTATGGCAGGAGTAAACAAAGTAATCCTCGTTGGAAATTTGGGTAGTGATCCGGAAGTAAGAACCCTCGAAAGTGGTGTGAAAGTTACCCGGTTACGCATGGCCACTTCAGAAACATATTTGAAAGACGGCGTCAAAGTCGATCAAACTGAATGGCACACGGTGACTATGTGGCGAGGTCTTGCAGAAGTGGCTGAAAAGTATCTCAGGAAAGGAAGTCAGATTTACATCGAAGGCAAATTGCGAACCCGTTCCTGGAAAGATACAGAAGGCAACGACAAATATTCAACCGAAATTGTCGCAGACAATATGCAAATGCTCGGCGGAAAATCCGGTTCTGATCATTCTGGGAGTCAGCAGAGTTCTGAATCTCAAAAACACTCAACCTCCAACAATTCAGGCGATTCCCATGACGGATCAAATGACCTGCCATTTTAATTGCCAAAAGTCTAACGAACGAAAACCTCATTGGAACCTCCCAGTTTAGAAAACCTTTCCTTACCTGTTTCACTTTTTCAACCACTCAGTGCAGAGGTTATCATCGCGATAGCTGTTGAATGTATTTTGCTCGTATGTTCCGGGCTCATATCGGCATCTGAAGTTGCCTATTTTTCTCTTAGTCCTACTGACAGAGGTGTTTTGGAAAATGAAAAATCGAACGCCTCCAAAAGGGTTCTGGAGCTCCTTGAAAAACCCCAACGCTTACTGGCCACCATTCTGATTGGCAACAACCTGGTGAATGTCGGTATTGTTGTATTGTCGTCCTTTATCATAGAAGGTAGTTTCAATTTTGATGCTTATGACGCCTGGGTGGCTTTCGCAATTCAGGTTGGGGCTGTTACATTTCTTCTGCTCCTGATTGGAGAGGTGATTCCAAAAGTGTATGCCACAACCAATTCCCTACTTATTTGCAGGCTGATGTCTTTACCTCTGCATATTTTAAGGACGATCTTCAGACCTGTAAGTACTGCACTCATATCCAGCACGACGCTTATTAACAGACGCGTTAAAAAACGGACTTCGGAGTACCGCGCTGATGAAATGGAACACGCGCTGGAATTAACCCGTGACCTCAACACAAGTCCCGACGAAGAAAAAATTCTTAAAGGAATCGTACGGTTTGGAAATACCGATGTGAAACAAATTTTTACTCCCAGAACGGAAGTAATCGGATTTGATATTACCACCGAATACCGGGCGCTTTTGGATGAATTGCTCGAACACGGATTCTCTCGCGTACCCATATACCGGGAAACGCTCGATCAGGTAATCGGCATCTTGTATTTGAAAGATCTTCTCCCTTATTCGGAAGAGGAAGAGATGAACTGGCAAAGCCTCGTGCGCCAGCCGTATTTCGTTCCCGAAAATAAAAAGCTCGACGACCTTCTTCAGGAATTTCAAAAGAAAAAAGTACACATGGCCATTGTGGTCGATGAATACGGTGGCACCTCGGGCATTGTGACGCTGGAAGATATTATCGAAGAAATTGTGGGTGACATCACAGATGAGTACGACGATGAAGATATTTTCTATTCCAAGCTCGATGAGAGCAATTATGTTTTTGAAGGAAAAACTCCTTTGGTAGACCTTTATAAGATACTGGAAATCGACGGAGCTAATTTTGAAGAGGCAAAAGGTGAGTCCGATACCCTGGCGGGTTTTATTCTGGAAGTCACCGGTAAAATTCCTTCTAAAAACGAGCGAATCAAATTTGAGAATTACGTCTTAACCGTCGAAGCTGCCGACAAAAGGCGGATCAAAAGGGTAAAACTCACCATCCAGAATCTCGTTAATTCAGACGAGGAGAGAAGCAACAACCGCTCATGAAGTGGCTCCCCGGCATAGTGACTCTCGCCTTGTTGGTTTCCTGTGGAGACGACGATCACACACCTAAACCAGTGGGTTATTTTCGCATTGATACACCGGAACACCAATACGTCACCAAACAAGCCCACTGTCCATTTATTTTCGAGACATCGGCACACAGTCGCCTGGAGTTTATTCAGGCTGTGGATGGCCCGCCAATCTGTTGGTTTGATATTCACTACCCGAATTACAAGGCAAAGATTCATATGACGTATAAGCCGGTGGAAAACAACTTGCGAGAATATCTGGAAGAATCCAGAAACCTCACGTACGAACATCAGATCAAAGCCAGCCGTATCAACTCAACCCTGATTGACAAACCCGAACTAAGCGTCTACGGATTGCTTTACGAGTTGGGGGGAAGCGTAGCCTCACCTCTCCAGTTTTATTTGACAGATAGTGTGAATCACTTCCTGCGTGGATCAGTATATTTTGAAGCCCACCCCAATCCCGATTCCCTGAAACCTGTGATGGAATTTATCACACAGGACATCAGTCACTTCATCGAAACATTTACATGGGAGGAGCTCCCTGTAAAGCGGAAGTAGTGCTTTTCAAATACTGAAGCAAACAGTACCACGCTGTCGCAAAACTCAAAACCGCAAACATGAGATGTACGGGTTGTGCAGCAGCCGGAACATTTGCATAAGCCATCACGACTCCTGCCAGCACCTCCATTCCCACAAGAATAATCAATACGATTGGCCATTTATCCTGTTTTCCCTTTCGGTAAGCAGCCAGTGCAAACCACACCGTAAATGCGATAATTGCGAGACTAAAAGTTCGGTGAAATTCAAACAACCAGGACAAGTTCTCTATCCACACATTTCTGGAAATCTCCATGGTATTCAGGACATCGACTTCTTCCCGAAGTTGGGTGCCTGTAAAAATCTGAAGCAACATGAGCAGGATCACTGAAGCCCCCGGAAGAATAATCTTTCGCTCTCTTCGCAGCGTGTTCCCTTCCGCAAAATGAGCGAGCCGGGCAGACAGGAAAACATAAATCGCTACCAATGCAATGGCACCAAACAAATGGTAGGTTATGCTGTGCGGAATGAGGTTACCATCCACCACCAATTTTCCCAACCAGGCTTCAAAACCAAGTAAAAGAAGTCCTCCAAATGCAAGTAGAGGAACAAGCGCATCGCGCTTGAAATAAAACAATGAAAATCCAAAGAGCGCGAGTACGGGAAATCCGGAGAAGACACCGAATAATCTGTTGATGAATTCAATCCAGGTGTGGACCGGATTGAAAACGGCGTAATCGTGTTTTGTATAGGGTTCCCAGTTTGATAATTCGAATGCACTTCCCGACCTGAAATCCGATTTGGCAACGAGGAGGCCTTCATTATAAACAATGATATTGCCTTTTTCAAAATCCCGGTTGCTGCTCCACGTGAGTTTATCGATATGCGTGGGTGGAATCATATACCCAAAACATTTTGGCCAGTCGGGACAACCCATTCCGGAACCCGTCATGCGAACCACACTTCCGGCCAGCATGACCAGCAAAATAGCGATTAGCGAAGTGACGGAAAGTCGGTGAAGGATTTTGCGCATCTGATTTATATTTCGATGCAAACATAACATAGAAAAAAACCCCTCTGTTGAGGGGTCTTAAAAAAAGATTGAATGTTTAATTAGAACAGGCGGGAGAAAACGCTAAAAATATTTGGGAGTCTGTAATCCAGTCTGGGACTGTAACTGATCTTATCGGATTTTTCTTCCTTTTCTTCAGCAGCAGATTTGTCTGCTTTGTGGTGAACCACATTCACCGACTTCACCTTATAATGTCCATTCGCAACCGCATTTACAGCCGCGATCATTTCCTTTTCAGAAATGGCGGTGTTATCGTATTCTACAAAAGCCCTGTTGATCTCTCCTTCTCCGTTGAATTCGATATCTGTGTTTTTCACCCCGTCCAACCCATTCAACGTGCCCGCAATTTTGTTTCCGCACATCATTTCACATGCCATTCCTTCAATGTCCAAACCAGCTATGTATTTATCTCCGCTGTTGGAAGCTATCTCGGTGTAGGTTACCTGAACATCGGCAACCTGTGCAGAAGAATCTTTCCCTTGTTCAGAACATCCGCCAATGAGGATCAAACCACCCAACATTCCCGCTACACCCCAAAACTTAATAAGATTTCTCATAAACTAAAGATTTTAAAAGCAATCATTTATGAAAGCCCCACAAATGTATAGAATCCGACTCGATTTAACAACCGAAATTACATAGCTTCGCAGCATTCAAATCAGACTGTGTACTCATTAAAGAACTGGCTCATCCTCATTGCCTTGGCTATAACCTGGGGCAGTTCATTCATTCTGATGAAGCGCGGTTTATTCGCCGCTGACCACACGGAGCTTTTCAGTGGTACCCAGGTTGGATCTCTGAGAATTATCATCGCCGCCTTGTTTATGGCCCCGATTGCCCTGAGCCGACTGAGCCTGTTAAAAAATGGTAAACTGAAATTTTTCCTCGCCATTGGCCTCTTTGGCAATGCAATACCAGCGTTCCTGTTCGCCACAGCACAGACCGAAATTCCCAGCGCACTGGCCGGTATGCTCAATGCCCTGGTTCCTGTCTTCAGTCTACTTATCGCTGTATTTGTCTTTAAAGTCAGAGTAAAAAATTTGCAAATAGTTGGAATTGTTGTGGGCCTTCTTGCTGCAATCGGCCTGGTGGTCGGGTCTGGAAAACTCGCCGGGGCTGAAATCCATTTTGGTTTTGCGCTTCTGGTGGTTCTGGCAACACTTTGTTATGCCATCAGTCTGAACACAATGAAACAGTTTTTACAAAACGAACCCGCAGTCGCCATCACCAGCCTCGCGCTTCTTCTGGTGAGTCCAATTGGTTTTGTTGCATTGTTCTCTACCGATTTTTTGGACAAAATGGAAACTTTGCCCGGAGCATGGTATGGCCTCGGTTCAATTGCAATCCTGGCCGTATTGGGAACAGCTATCGCCCTGGTGCTTTTCAACAAGCTGGTCCAGGACACCAATACCCTTTTTGCCTCTTCCGTCACTTACCTGATACCAATCGTGGCAATCGGGTGGGGTTTGTTGGATGGAGAGCGGCTCAGTGCGATACAGATAGGCTGCGCTTTGGTCATGTTGGCGGGCATTGCGCTGATAAATCGCAAATAGATCAAAATACTTTGCGGCGAAGACAATAATAGCTATATTTGCGCCCCTTTTGGGACAAATTTAATAAGCCAAACAAAGCATGTACGCAATCGTAGACATCGCGGGGCAACAGTTTAAAGTAGCAAAAGATCAACAGATCTTCGTTCACCGCCTGAACAACAA
>JBGTLS010000654.1:0-4255 GCA_041744015.1 Cryomorpha sp.
CCAGTATTGGAATGATATAAAAACCGTCTCATTCCAAAACGCTCATTGTCGATTACATTATCTATAAAAATAGAGTCCGCAGAATTTGGATCAAGCGTTGGATCAAGATAACCCAAACCATTTAGTGCTTCGTTCGGACCAATTCCCACCAAATTATTGATGCCGTCAGCATCCTGGTAAGGTCCTTCAAAAAAATCGACACCAATTGCTGGCGGTTGTGCACCATAACCAGGACCACTTACAGAACTCTGATCGAAATTGCTCCCATTGTAACTATATCCTAAGCCCCGGACAACATCGCAGCCCACATAGTCATCAATCGCATTTCCCAGATCTGTATCGACCCATTGGGCGAAAAAGGTATTGTTCAAGGTCAACGTTCCCCGGTTAATAAGGACATAATTGACAAAAGTCATATTGTTGATTTCATCATTGGTGGTAAACCCAAACATTTGGGCCTGAATTTCCATTCCAATGGGCTGTCCCTGAGACTCACTGTGGATATTCCCATTGTCGTTGAATACCCAGTACATCGTGAAGTCTCCGAAAAGTGGAACCGGATCGGTTACCAATCGCGTGCGACAATCAATTTCCTGATCGAGGTCATATAGTGGATAATCGCCTTGCTCCGGCTCATAAAGACCGGGAGTGGTCAAAATTTCATCTGTTTCAGGATCCCGAAGATCTGCAAAAGGTGCTATTATCGCGCTCTGACCTAAGCCTACATCACCCTGGACTGGCCATTCCAAAATTTCCCGTGGAATAACATAACCATCAGCAAAAAGCGGATCATTGGTAGGATCAAGTCCCTGATTCACCAATAGGAAATAATACCTGTGAAGCTCCACCATTTGGCGGGATATCATAAAATGTTTGTCCCATCTTGAACAGGATTCGGGCGTAGTGGAAGCTGCTCCATCGATTGAAAGCGGGCCCGGCCAGTAGTCATTTCCGACCTGACGAAAGCGAATCGCTGCAAGTTTAAGGTTACTGGCTGGATCGCGACCTCCCAACCAAAGGGATCCGGCATAGACGGCGTGATTTCCTCCACCCGCCGGCACTTCATAATATGGGTTACTATTTCCCCGATCGAACCAGGTATGACCTCCGGTTTCAGCAGCTGTTCGAACATTGTTTACAAAAAATTCAGTGATGGTTTGAGCAGGAGAACAACCCGCAGCTTTTGAACCCGCCTGTCTGGCCGATTTCTCATTGGGAACTTCCCTTCCATTAACCTGAGTGACGCTGGCTGTGAGCAGAGCTGCGCAGATAACAAAATAGTTAAACACTCTCATAGGGTAAAAATTAAATTATGATTTAAATAAGGCATTAAAAGTCCAGGCGTAAACCTAGTTGAATGGTTCTGGCAGTGCTGTAATTAAAAGGAGAATTCACTTTCAGGGCATACAATTGTCTGAAAGATTCCTCATCCAACTGTGAAATGATATTTGGTTGAGATTGAGGCGCATTTAAATATCCATCATCATCAGGATTTCCGGTAAACCGATATGCCCGAATGATATTCTGGGTATTGAGCAAATTGTTCACAAGCAAATAAACATTCAGGAAAGCCTGTTTTTGCTTTTCAGCCTCCTTTCCGTAATTCAATGTGAAAGATTTATCAAGCTGGGCATTGATCAGAAACTGAAATGGAAGTCGTGATCCATTCACCGTTCCGATTAGTTGTGGTGTTGCACTGGACTCAATAAAAGCTTCAGGGGTTCCAAGTTGTTGTTGGGAGTATGGAGTTCCGGAACCAAGTGTACTAACAAGGTTCAAACCAGTGTTAGAAAAGATTTGTCTTCCGCCGATTACAGGACCATTGTAATCCTTGCCAGCGCCATATCGGTAATCAAAAGTGGTGATGAAAAGATGACGCTGATCGCGGTCTGTAGGAAATATAACACGCAGATTTGGTTCTCCTGAATTTACGAGATTAACGCCAGATTCGGCGTTCGATCCCGTTGCGGAAGCAAACTGCAGGGTATATGCGGCCCGCAATGTCACGTTGCCTGTGCGTCGAAGGTCATAGGTAAACGTCATCCCTTTGGTGGTACCAAAGTCAAAATTATCAAACGTGGTATACGTTACAGGATAAGCTTCCAATAAACGACGCGCCTGAATCTCATCCTGTGTTTCCCGGTAGAAAGCCGAGATTTTGAGTGATGATGAACGGGATAATACCTGTTGAAAACCAAGTTCGTATTCGGTGGTTCGCGTCGGTCTTAAATTTGGGTTGTTAATAGCCCGATTCCCTCTGTTCTGAATAAAGAGGTAATCGTTCAAATTGGAAATATTCTGTCCCGTAGGACGCTGGGTAAGGATATCGTAATGGGCAAAGAAAACGGCCTCATCTGAAATCGGGAATGAAAACGCGATACGAGGCATGATGTTTATCTGCGGTGTATAATCTTCAAATGCATCTGCCGTAAGATTTTCACCTACCGCAGCAGGATTGATCAACGCTGGTGCAATACCACTCGCAGTTCGCAATACCCGTGGATCGGCTACAATCACACCCTGTGCATTATACCAGGTATTACCATCGCGGTAACCATTGATCGTTGCACTGCTGGGATTTTGAAGGTCACTCACGTATACCACCCAATCTTCACCAATATTGGAGGGGTGTTCAGGGAAAAAGAAATTTGATTCCGGATTCCGTGTATCAGCCACTGTTTGTGCCTCTCCAATTACAAACTGGTCTTTCAGGACGGGTTGATTGGCATCAAATCTGTCGACACGAACACCGACGTTGAAAATTATATCGTCAAAGGCAAATTTATCCATGATATAACCCGCGATATAAATTGGTTCAAAAGCAGCCCTCGCTCTGGTCAGGTTTCCATTCTCGTCTCTTTGATTGAAGAAATCGGTTACCGTAGGACTGCGACCTGTCAGCCTGTTGCCATTGTAATCATATCCGTATGCAGTTACCCTTTCCTGACCCTGATTCAACAATTCAGTCGGGCTGAACATGTCCAGAGTGTAAAAGTCGGGGTTTATTGCATCCACATTCAGATAATCTGAGCCGTCCGGATCAAGCCCAAGAGCTATTCGGAGGTTCCGGTCAAAAGCTGTTTGACTTCCGCTGTCAATTAACCGATCGTATGTATAAAACGGTTGTCCATCAATGATACTCAGGGTTGGTATTCCGGCGGTATTTGGATTTTGAATATGAGAATTGGCGTATTGTCGCGCAAGTGCCCATAACTGCAAAGGTTGGGCGGAAAAGTTTCGTTGGGTGAATTGTTCAAATTCAAAACCCAGGGTGATCGCGTGATTTCCTATATCCGCAGATCCCGATCCGGTAATCCTGAATTGATTTGTATTAAAAGTTTGAAAAGCGTTATAAGGTCGGCCAATACCCCTGTAAAGATTATATAAATCCGGTGGAACCTGTCCATTGATCAAACCGCCCGAAACATTGATATCCTCCAATTCTCTCACGGTAAATCCGATACCATCGTAGTAATTGTAGAGGGCATTGGTGTAAGAGGCCAAATCAGGATTGGCATCGCTGGGTGTATAAGTAGTCTCCAGGACTCTGTATCCACTGTGGTAAAATCCAATAGCAGAGGTATCATTACGGAACTCGTATTCATTGACCTGAATTTCTTCAAATGCACCCACATGACCATAATTAAACAATCTGTCTTCATGGCGCGGATCCCAAAGTCGCGTACTTGATTGTTCATAATCCACCATGATGCTATAGAACACGTTTTTCACCAAAGAAGCTGAACTTTGTGCATCCGCACTTCCACCAAATCGCTGGGTGAAACGGGCGAAAGCACGGTAAGTCAAATCTCTTCGCTGCCCGTTGTTTTGATAGTTCATGAAACTATTCGAATAATCGTGGATGCTGTTGGTCGTAAAATCGAAAGTTCCTCCGACAGAAAAATCAATATTTGGCGTGGTGGCAATGTCGATTTTGGACGTAAAAGTTCCTCCCTGAAGACGGGAATTTTGTCTGGCATCTACCCGCTCCCAATCGTTTTCGCGAAGGAACAGAGAGCCCTGGTTTCCCTGAATGCTCGGTGCTACAAAAGAAGAGTTTACCGGATTGCCATTGGCATCCAGGTAAACGTTTGTTGTAGGATTAAAGGTTGGTTCGTTAAACACGAAATTGATCGGATTATCAATCAGACCCTGACGAACATCGCCTTTCAATCGGTAATTTCCGACAGCAGAAGGTCGGGTATCCATATTATTTCTATAGTTGGCAGACAGGAAGAATCCAAGAAGTGGTCTC
>JBGTLS010000655.1:0-2254 GCA_041744015.1 Cryomorpha sp.
GGCTACCGCCTGTACATTTCCCCCGAGGGCTGCCTGCCATTTACTGAAAATAAGTTTGCGGGCTATTTTAAGTTTCATTTCATAAAAGGGTCCATTTTGGCCGTAAGGCTCAAATTTCTCTCCGATGCCAACTGCCCAAAAGAAGAGTGTTTTTTTCACTCCGGTGAGTTCCGTTCCTTTGGCCACGATCTTATCGTACACTTTTTCAAGGAGTCGCGGTACTGCCGTAAAAACGTTTGGTTTTACATCGCGGATGTCATCTCCGATGGTTTCCATCGACTCGGCAAAATAAAGTGATACCCCGGTGTAGGTATAAAGGTAAATGATCATCCGCTCGTAAATATGGCAGAGCGGCAGGAAGCTTACTCCTTTTGCATCGCTGTCTACCGGCAGGCGTTCCTTGCTGGCTATGGCATTGCTGGCTACATTGCGATGCGAGAGCATTACGCCTTTTGGTGTGCCGGTGGTTCCTGAAGTATAAATTAAGGTTGCCAGATCACTGGATTTTACATTGGCGCGCAGGCTTTTGATTTCGTCGAGTTGGGGATTTGGGTCTTGCAGTGCAGACCAGTGGTCCGCGCCCGCTATTTCGTTAAAGGTATAAATGCCCTGAAGTGTAGGCACCTGATCCTTGATATTGCGCACCTTGGTGAGCAGTTCTTCATCGGAGACAAAAGCAATTTTCACTTCCGAATCATTGAAAATGAATTTATAATCATTCTCGCTGATGGTGGGATATACGGGCACATTGATGGCTCCGATCTGCAGGATAGCAAGATCTGTTATCACCCATTCCGGACGGTTGTTGGCAATGATGGCCACTTTGTCGCCAGGTTTGATACCTTGTTTGAGCAGGCCGGTACTCAGTGCATTCGCTCTGTTGATGACTTCCTGTGTGCTGTACTTTTCCCAGACACCATTCACCTTCCCCGCGAGGGCATCCATTTTTGGAAAATTTGCCAATTGATAGTCGTAAAAATCAAAGAGTCGTGTATTCTCAGCCTGCAGCATAGTATCAGAATTTTATTGGTTCAATTTTGGGGTCAATTTCGCAAAATAGTGTCTAATTTACACGAAATTCATTAATCCCACTGCGTGAAGAACAGATTAACCCAAATGCTCGGCATCGATTTCCCCATGATCATGGCCCCTATGTTTCTGGTAAGCAACGAAGAAATGGTTTTGGAAGCCATGAGAAATGGCATTGCCGGGACCTTCCCTACGCTGAATTTCCGGAAGGAAGGAGAGCTCGAAAACGTCCTGAAGTCACTTTCTGAACAGGATAAAATACATTCAAACGGCACTTACGGTGTAAATCTAATTGTACAGAAGAGCAATTTTATGCTGGAGAAACATCTGGATTTATGCATTCAATACAAGGTTCCGTTTTTTATTACTTCGCTTGGCAGTCCGAAAGAAGTTATAGAACGCGCGCATGCCTACGGTGGAAAGGTGTTTTGTGATGTGGTAAACCTGGTGCATGCTGAGAAGTGTGCCGGCCTGGGATGCGATGGGTTTATTGCCGTCGGGCACGGAGCAGGCGGCCATGCGGGGAATATGGCACTTCATGTATTGGTGGAGAGCCTTTCGGAAAATTATCCACAGATACCGGTAATTGCAGCTGGTGGAATCGCAACAGGACGCGGCATCGCTTCGATGCTCGCGGCTGGAGCGGATGGCGTGTCGGTAGGCACCCGCTTTATAGCCACTGACGAAGCGCATGTGGGCGGCGCATACAAGGAAGGCATCATTAAAGCCGGTATGGGTGATATTGTCCTTACGGAAAAACTGTCGGGTACACCTTGTACCATCATTGATACGCCTTATGCACGTAAGATAGGGTATAAACAGACCTGGTTTGAAAAAGCGATGAATCGAAACAAAACCCTGAAGAAATACGTGAAAATGATCACAGCAGTGCGGGGTATGAAACGATTGGAAAAATCAATCAAACCTAATAATTACAACAACCTCTGGTGTGCTGGGCAATCTGTAGAACACATAAAAAGCGTGATTCCGGTGGCAGAAATTATAACCACCATGCGCAGTGAGACTTTGACGGCTTTGGACAAAGTTCAGGCAATGCGCACAGGCTGACCTTATTTCCAGTATTGGAAAATGTCGGGATATTTAAGGAAAACGATACACCAAGGCAATTCTGTAGTTCATCAATTCCATAGGAGTTTTATAAAGGTATCCTGTATGATATTCGTGAACTACTTCGGGCTGGGCGGCATTTGCAAACAGAAAATCA
>JBGTLS010000656.1:0-4878 GCA_041744015.1 Cryomorpha sp.
ATAAGCTCGCGAAAGAACTGCAGGGACGATAGGGCGAAGATTCGTTCGGACACGGCGAATCTTCTCGTCAATTCCCAATTCCCAACTCCCAACTCCCAATTCCCCCATTTAATATCTTCGAATTTAATACTCTATCTTCATTTTATGAACCAATAAACCATTTAACCATGAAATCTTCAATTATAACCCTACTTTTTCTCTTAACATATCTCATGTGCAATGCCCAGTCAGAAACGCTTGAATGGGCTCTGAAATTCGGAGGCGATTCGGAATTTCTAGCCGTAGAAGAAGATGCCCGGCAGGTTGTTACCGATACAGATGGAAATGTATACGTCACCGGATCATATAGTGGCACTGTTGATTTTGATCCGGGCGACGGTGTTGAAAACCTGAATAGTCCCAATGACCCAGTTTTTCAGAGAGGAACTTTTATTCTAAAATTGAGTTCAGATGGAGAACTGATATGGGCTAAGCAAATTACAGGCAATGACCTGGTTAGAGGTTGGGAAATTGCCCTCGATGATGCTGGAAATGTATATATAGGTGGAACGTTTGAAGGCACGGCTGATTTCGATCCGGGTCCGGGCGTGTACAATCTGACCACGGATCCGGTCTATGCAACAATGCTTTTTGTCGTAAAACTTACCAATTCCGGAGAGTTCATTTGGGGCCGTCATTATGCAAGTGGTGGCACCAAATTATTCTTTGATATGGATATAGATCCTTCAGGCAATGTGCTCCTTGCAGGGGGGTTTTCAGGTACGACTGATTTCGATCCAGGCCCTGGCATCGTTTTGCGGACCTCCATGGGTGCGGCTATATTTTCATTTGATGGATTTTTGCTAAAACTCGACAGTTCGGGTGACTTTATCTGGGTTCAGGTATTTGCTGGCCCCAATGAATCGTCTGTAAGATCGGTAACGGTCGACGATTCCGGAAATTTATATTGTGCAGGAACATTCAACGGTTCGGTTGATTTAGACCCGGGTGATGGGCTGCTCGAATTCACGGCTGATTTTACGGATTGCTATATGGTAAAACTCGATCCTTCGGGCAATTTGATTTGGGGAAAAACCATAACGGGAACAGGTGTTGAAAGCGCAAGTTCGATTAAAATGGATGGGAATGGTGATCTTCTGCTGGCTGGTCATCACAGCGGTACATCTGATTTCGATCCGGGTGAAAATGAATATAACTTAATTTCTGCCGGAAGTTTCGATGTTTTTGTGGCCAAATTCACCGGCAATGGCGACCTGATATGGGCAAAAGGCATGGGTGGGACCTCAGTAGAACAAAATGCGCATCTGGCAATTGGCTCAATGGATGAAGTAATCGTAACCGGAATATTCAGGGGCCTGGCAGACTTTGATCCAGGAAATGAAACTTTTACACTGCAATCTACTTCTATTGATCAATACGACGGGTTTGTTTCAAAATTAGATACGGATGGGAATTTTCTCATCGCCTATGGTGTAACCGGTCCGCGCCAAAACCTTTCGCATGGTATCGCAACGGATGAGGCGGGTAGCATCTATACAGTAGGTTCATTCGAAGCACGCGCCAGTTTTGGAAAACAGGATGAACCTTATGAACTGATTTCTTCTGGAATTTCGGATAGCTACATTTTAAAGATGAGTGGTTGCAGCAATCCTACTGCGTTCCAACCAGGTTGTGCGGATTGTGATGGGGTAATAAATGGGTTAAACAGACCAGGCACAATTGGAATGGAAAATGGCATCCCGGTTCTCACTAATTACGCATGTGAAAGCATACCTCTTGACATCGATGCGCCGTGCAAATATTATATGAGTGTGTATGATTATCTGGAGGTTACCGGTTTTGGCCTTAGTACAATTTATCAGTTGAATTTTGATCCAACGCCTGGTTCGGAGCTTGTAGTCATGACGGAAGTATGGCAGTTGCCGTATCGCGCCTCTCTGGCCTACAACGCAGAAAATCATTTACTCTACGCGGTTGCCCTTAATTTGCCTGGTTTGGAGGTAATTGATCTCCAGAACGCCAGTTCATATCAGATTTTTGAACCTCAAACTCAATCAGTAACCCGAAAAACCGGAGCTACCTGGCACAATGGCTTGCTATATATTGCTGCCGAATCTCCACGAAATATTTATACATATAATATAAATACAGGCAATGGAGCGTTTTTCTCTCCAGGTCTGATTGATGGGGGCGATCTTGTGGTGGACGGCTCCGGCGATTTGCTCTTGCTCTCTCAAGGTCCACGGCAGGCATATGCCGTCAATCAGGGAGGAATAAATGACTTAGTTGGCCCACTTCCAAGTTTTGTTCAGGGTGCTATGACAGGGCCAGATGGCGACGTACTATTTTTGGTAAACGGAAGCCGATTTCTCCGCAGCTTAGGGCCCGATGGAGAAATAACAAATAAGAAGTATAGTTTGACGAGCAATGGCTTGCCTTTTATTCCCGGCGAGGGCGACCTGGCCTCGGGTTGTGCCACAGCAGCAAATTTGAATGTTGGCATAGCAAGGTCGTCATCACATCAGAACCCCTCTGCCATCCTGAGCTCACACCCCAATCCGGTAAGAGATATTTCGGTTGCCACTTTCACACTATCTGCCGATCAGCATGCCACGCTCGATGTTTTTGACCTATCAGGAAGATTGGTGCAAAATCTCTACAATGCGCAAGCCGATGGCGATATCGCTTACAGCATTCCGTTCTCAACAACCCAATTGCCTTCAGGAATCTATATATACCGACTTACTACCCAAAACGAAACAATCATTGAGCGGTTTATGGTTAGCAGGTAAGATGGGATTTTCATAATTTACTGCGCTTTATGCTGCCGGAATATTTAACTTATCGCGTTGAATGTTCCGGCAGTTTGCGTTCGTATTTAGCATCACCAAGCTATAAGCGCGGAATCGTAACTTTCGACCTCGAAACCTGTTCGCACATCGCCTCCTGCACCCCCCTCACTCTCGCCCGCTCGCCCGCGGGTACCGCCACCATCACCCCCGAAGATGTGGACGGTGGTTCTACAGCCAACTGCAGTAATCCAATCCTCAGCCTGAGCCAAACCGAATTTGACAGCACCCATCTGGGTGAAAATCTCTACATCAGGGGATGACCATGCCTAAAATACACTGACCAGAAATGATTGAAAATTTGGTTTAAGACAAATACCAAACCCAACCGGGTTGAATTTGAATAGCCCCGCATGAAATGCGGTGGTGAATGAATTGTTGTATATTCATTTAATGAAAAAACAGCGTCTGTATTTAGACACCTCGGTATTCGGCGGATTCTTCGACGATGAATTTCAGGAGTTTACGAGACCTCTGATTGATAGAGTAAGGAATGGAGAATTCACATTACTCCTTTCCGCAGTGATACAACGGGAAATCGAACCCGCTCCTGAAAAGATTATAAATTTGATTACTGGATTAAACCTTGAATTTACGGAGTTTCTTGATGAAGATGAGGAAGCCGTGGATCTGGCTATGCAATACATCTCTGAAAAAGTTGTTGGACAAACCAGTTTTGCAGACTGTTTGCACATCGCGCTTGCCACAATTCATCGTGCTGACCTGCTCGTCAGTTGGAATTTTAAGCACATTGTTAATATTGAGCGAATACGCGGTTATAATTCAATCAACATAAAAAATGGCTATAATCAATTGGAGATTCGCTCCCCAAGAGAACTGATGAAATATGGAAATTAGTACGATAAAAGGATTTGACGCGGTCAAATTTGCAAGAGAGCAAAAAGAAAAATTGAGTGCTGAATTGGCGAAAATGACCAAACAGGAAATTGTTGCCTATTTCAAAAAAATTCGGTCAGAAAGCCGGGTAAAGCCCGGTGGTGTGTAATGGGTTGAGCAAGTTTTTCGCTGGGAATGAGATCGGGCTTCGGATGTAGGGGAAGAAAGCAACCCTGAAAGGGTGGCAATATGATAGCCCAGGCCGCAGGCCTGGGTTAATGATCGGTTTTTTTTCCGCCAGACCGGGACATTTGAAATAGCACAGAGCGCAACTCGGCGGCCGCGGGACCTTGATTGGAAATGGGCGGTTAAATCGCAAATCCCAATCGAATCGATGAGGATAAACCGAATCCGTGCGCTACCTTGCCCTCCCCATACGGGCTCCCTTCGGACGAAAGGGGTGCCACCCCACTTACTACATTTTCATTTTCAAAGTGATAACCCCAATATTGTACGTATACACAGCGGCCGGCAGGAAAGTGAATGCAAGGCCGTCTACTTCTTTTAAACCCAGCAGGTCACGAGAGGTTACCAGGGCTTTTTCAAAACCATTCACCTTGCAGAATTGCACCATACTCCTTAATTCCTGAGGCCTTTCGAAATAGCGGTTGCTCCACTTAATTTCCACACTCCACAACGGTTTAAATTCTTTATCGTCCACCAAAACCAAATCCACTTCTCCTTCATTCCGGCCATCTTTCCAACGGGCATAAGTCAGATCCAGTTTTTCGCGGTGCATCCACTGCGAGAGCACGGCGGTTTCCACCATGTTTCCCATTTCTTTGTCAGATTCGGCAACGGGTGAAAACAATGCTGTACGCAATGATGGATTGGTCAAATACACCTTAAATTTTGTCACCCGCTTAAACCTTTTGGCATTTACATCTACTTTATTCAACACCTTAATGAGAAATGCAGATTCCAGATATTCCAGGTATTTTTTCAAAGTATCTTTTTGGATACCACTTTCACCTGACATGGTTTCGTACGAAAATTCATTTCCCGTGTTGTATGCGATATAGGTAAAGAACCGGTTCAACTCCTGCACATCTTTAATACCATACAGACTGGGTAAGTCCCTCAACAAAACTTTGTCAACTATGTCGTTCTTCACATACCGCCCCATATCACT
>JBGTLS010000657.1:0-1572 GCA_041744015.1 Cryomorpha sp.
GAGGCCATCGCCCGCAACCTTTTTGAAATGGCTAAACTCAGGGTACCCATCATTTGTATAGTAGTTGGGGAAGGCGCCTCAGGTGGCGCTTTGGGAATAGGTGTAGGCGATAAGGTACTCATGCTGGAGCATTCGTGGTATTCAGTAATCTCACCAGAAAATTGCTCTACCATTCTCTGGAGAAACTGGGATCATAAAGTTCAGGCCGCCGAAGCCCTGAAGCTTACATCCTCAGATATGCTTAAAAACAAACTGATAGATGGAGTTATCAAAGAACCGCTGGGTGGAGCACATAATGAAAAAGAAGTCGCTTTCGAAAATGTGAAAACGGCAATCCTCAAAAACCTGGAAAAACTAAAGCCACTCACACCGGAAAAGCGCGTGGAAATGCGCATCAAAAAATTTGCGGAAATGGGTGAGACGGCCTAACGATTGTAGTCAAAACCAACAAACTGTATGGTTCCGGTAAATTCTTCGACGTTCAGGACAGTTCCGGATGGACTGAGCTGATACAATGTATTTCCCGAAGCTGCATAGAGAATCCCCCCCTGGTCTTCGTAAAAAAGCCTTTCGGCAATAAATCCGCTATTGAGCGGAAACGTTCCCCCATTGCTGTAGCTATATCTGAACAAGCCTTCGGATGTGGCTAAAACGAATGTATCTGGTCCGACCTGCACCACATCGTAAAACAATTCATCCTGACGCTCATAAGGTGCGGCCATTAAATTCGTGTTCATATTCAGAATTTTCAGCTGGACGGCGTCCGGTGCCTGCAGCCAAACATACACTTCGTTATCATTTTTCCTGTAGACCCCTTTTACCGGGCCTTCTACAGCAAGAGAAGCGAGAAACAATCCTGGCTGCGCATATATATTGAGGGAATAATTGGGCATCGTAACCGGACGTTCGAGAACGAAAAGCCTCGTATTTGCTGCAAAAACGTCATACGGTCGTTGATTAGGTTGCAAAGGAAATCCGGTGATTCCCCCGGCATTTTTATCAAAAAGGCGCAACCGGGGTTCGTCCATAAGCAACATAAAAATTTCCGAAACAGCATCGTATCTCAAACCACGAAAATATGGAGAGGAAGGAGTGCCAAGTCCGGGAACAGAATGTTTCAATTCAAAATCGACCGTATTATAAAACAGCGCATCGCCAATTTCACCACCTGCGATACCGAGCAAATCCTGACGGGAGTTGAGCGCTGCACCCGCATAGTCGTAATTCAAACTTAGTCTTTCGATCCAGGCTTCACCCGATTCACGGGTGAAAATCTTTGTGCTGTTAAATCCCGACGTCACAACCAGCCTGCGATCAAGCGTGCGTGGCACGGCTGTAAGACTCACTTTTCGAAAGCCAGACCCCACATTGCGCCCGTCGTTGGCACGCACCACGATATAATAATTACCGCTTTCGACAAGGGGTGCATCGAGCAAATAATTGGCGACAAAATTAACATCGCTTCCAGATGCCGCAAATACCTTTTTGGACACCATCGGTGCAAAATCCATGTCAACTAGTTCTATTTCCACAGATGTAATCTGTTCATTATCTGAAATGCGCGCCTGGACA
>JBGTLS010000658.1:0-2652 GCA_041744015.1 Cryomorpha sp.
GGTTCTAACGTCACTGCCGCATGGCGGGCGCATAAAAAAGGAGCATTGTTTGGTAATCCATGCTATACGCAAATTCACCCGACCTGTATTCCTGTCTCGGGCGATCATCAGTCAAAACTTACCTTGATGTCAGAATCGCTCCGAAATGACGGACGAGTCTGGGTACCTAAAACGCCTCGTCCCGGATTAAAGGCCAGAGACGCACATAATATACTGGAATCGGAAAGGGATTACTTTCTTGAGCGCAAATATCCATCTTTTGGTAACTTGGTACCGCGTGACGTTGCTTCCAGAAATGCAAAGACAATGTGCGATGAAGGCAAAGGAGTTGGTTCCGGCCTGGCTGTCTTCCTGGACTTCTCCGATGCGATAAAACGAGATGGCAAAAAAACTATTGAAGCCAAGTATGGTAATCTGTTTGATATGTACGCACAGATTACAGGAGACGATCCGTATGCGGCGCCAATGATGATTTATCCGGCAGTGCACTACACAATGGGCGGGCTATGGGTAGATTATAATTTGATGACAAGTGTACCTGGTCTATATGCCCTTGGCGAAGCAAACTTTTCTGATCATGGTGCAAACCGATTGGGAGCAAGTGCGCTGATGCAAGGTTTAGCGGATGGTTATTTTGTTATACCATACACTATTGGAGATTACCTCGCAGGACTGCCAGCTGATAAAGTAAATACGGACCGGCCGGAGTTTAAAGAGGCAGTTGAAAAAGCAACAGCAACAATTAATCAGTTTCTAGCTGTTAAAGGCAAGAGGACGGTTGATGAATTCCACCGCGAACTGGGTTTGACCATGTGGGATTATTGCGGAATGTCTCGTTCGGCTGAAGGCCTGAAGAAAGCAAAAGCGAAAATCCAGGCATTACGTAGTGAATTTTGGCAAGATGTAAATGTGTTGGGTGGTTCGAATGAGTTGAATCAGGAATTAGAGAAAGCCATGCGTGTAATCGACTTTATTGAACTGGGAGAACTGATGGTAGACGATGCGTTAAATCGTGACGAGTCGTGTGGAGGCCATTTCCGCGAAGAATTTCAAACACCCGACGGAGAGGCATTGCGAAATGATAACGATTTTGCTTATGTAGCTGCCTGGCAATACGCTGGTGAGAATCAGCCTGAGGTCTTGCACAAAGAGCCATTAGTTTTTGAAAATGTTAAGTTGACCCAAAGAAGCTACAAGTAATATGAAGATAACACTAAAAATTTGGCGCCAGAAAAACCGGGACACAAAAGGATCATTTAAAACATACCCGATGGATCACGTTTCTCCGGATATGTCTTTCCTTGAAATGTTGGACGTCCTCAATAATGATTTGATCCGCAAAGGAGAAGAGTCGGTTGCATTTGACCATGACTGCCGTGAGGGGATTTGCGGGATGTGCAGCCTCTTTATTAATGGTAAACCCCACGGTCCTTTACAGACTACGACCTGTCAGCTTCATATGCGCTCTTTTCGAGATGGACAAACCATTACGATTGAGCCCTGGCGTGCAAAAGCATTTCCGGTGATCAAAGACTTAGTTGTTAATCGTTCTGCATTCGACCGAATTCAACAGGCGGGCGGATACGTCTCCGTGAACACTGGCGGTGTGCCAGATGCCAATGAAATTCCCATCCCTAAAAAAGTTGCGGATGAAGCTTTTGATTCCGCGTCATGTATAGCGTGTGGAGCTTGTGTGGCGGCGTGTAAGAATGCATCTGCAATGCTTTTTGTAGGAGCAAAGGTTTCTCAGTTCGCACTCCTGCCGCAGGGCAAGCCTGAACGCAAGGAGCGCGTTGAAAAGATGGTGGCTCAGATGGACGCTGAAGGATTCGGCGCTTGTTCCAACACCGGTGCGTGCGAAGCCGAATGTCCAAAAGGTATCAACTTAACAAATATTGCTCGGATGAATCGTGAGTATTTTTCAGCAGTGGCAAGTTCTTACGAGGTTCAGTCTGCCGGAGGTGGTGATTAAGACATAATTTTTCCTGGACAGGCTAATCGCCTGTCCAGCAATAGATTTATTCACTTTTGCACAATCCAAAACCCGACCTTCCTGTCGAAATTTCTGCAGCTGAGGCTGATCCAATATTCCCACCTGCCAAAATAATATCCCTGTCTGGCCCGGAAGCATCCAAGTGTACCTTTACACAGGCATTTAAATCAATCAATTGTTTATACGAAATTGCCGATTCATCAGAAAGTTGGGTCAATTTTGTTTCACTTAAGCCGGTCATCCCCGATACAGGGTTCAGCAATGCTGCGACGTCAGCATCAGGTGTCCCGATATTTCCAAGGTGAAGGTGAACAGGATGTGCTATATTTCCCTCAGTTCCAGAAAGTGCAACGATAATCCATGCCGACCCATCCATCTTTTCTTTGAAGCTTACGGTTCCACTCACGTTAAAGTCCGATGCCTGTTGTAGGGGATAAACAACTTCGTTTCCGGTGAACTCATCACGGGCAATGTTGCCGTTGTCCTGACAAGCTATCAGGCTCATTCCCACCGCAATTCCCAAAAACAGCTTTCCTGTCGTATTCATAGCCTTCTCAATTTTCACTAAAGTTAAAAAAAATGGGTAATTCTGAGCAATTACAACCTAATCACAGTTAGATTTGTCCAAAACCCGATTTGGCACGGAAGTGGCACATATT
>JBGTLS010000659.1:0-2351 GCA_041744015.1 Cryomorpha sp.
AAGAAGCTTAATTATAAATACAATTGATAATCGGGGATAATGCTTCAAGCATTATCCCTTTTTTTTTGATCTTTGCGCCATGGAATATCAGATTAAAAGTCCTGCGATTTTGCTCCTTGAAGATGGCACCGTTTTTCACGGAAAAGCAGCTGGAGCAATTGGTACCACTACTGGAGAGATTGCATTTAATACCGGAATGACCGGATATCAGGAAATCTTTACAGATCCTTCATATTACGGTCAGATCATTGTGATGGCTGCCTCCCACATCGGAAACTACGGCGTGCACGAATTTGAAGTCGAGTCTGAATCCATCAAAATCGCCGGTTTGGTATGTAAAAAATTCTCTGATACCTTCAGTCGACCAGGAGCTGAGACCTCTCTTCAGAAATACTTTGAACGGGACAATAAGGTGGGCATTTGCGATGTGGATACCAGGGCTCTGATCCGGCACATTCGCAACAAAGGTGCGATGAATGCCATCATTTCGTCCAGTGTGCTCGATCTTGAAGTTTTGAAAGAACAACTGTCACAGGTGCCAAGCATGAATGGTCTGGAATTATCTTCCAAGGTAACGTGCAATGAAAGTTATACACGTGGACATTCTGACGGAAATTTCAGAGTAGCCGTTTTGGATTTGGGAGTCAAGAAAAATATTTTGCGCATGCTTGCAGATAGAGGCATGTCCCTCAAAGTTTTCCCAATGCACACAACGAAGAAAGAAATTGAGCTTTGTGAACCCGATGGATTTATGATCAGCAACGGACCTGGTGATCCTTCTGCGATGAGTGATACGATTCAGCTGGTCGGTGAATTGATTGAAACAGGAAAGCCTGTCTTTGGGATTTGCCTGGGTCACCAACTGATCGCACTCAGTCAGGGATTAAAAACCAAAAAGATGTTCAATGGTCATCGTGGCATTAACCATCCGGTGAAAAATCTAATTACCGGAAAGGGCGAGATCACCTCACAGAACCACGGATTTGATGTGGATATAGCTTCAGCTGAAAACAATCCCGAAATTGAAGTTACACATGTACACATGAACGATGGTAGCCTCGCCGGCTTCCGACTGAAAAGCAAACCGGTTTTCGCAGTACAATATCATCCGGAGGCTTCTCCGGGACCACATGACGCCAGATATTTGTTTGATGATTTTGTCAAAATGTTGAAGGAGGCCAAAAACACTGTATCCATTTAAACCACATCACATATGAGTTTTATTAGCAGAATTGAAGCACGACAAATACTGGATTCACGGGGAAATCCGACTATAGAAGTTGACGTTATTACAGAAAACGGACTTCTCGGAAGGGCCGCAGTACCTTCTGGAGCATCCACAGGTGTGCATGAGGCAGTTGAACTGCGCGATGGTGACAAGGGCCGCTATTTGGGTAAAGGCGTTGAAAAAGCCGTTCATAACGTCAACGAAACGTTAAACGATGAGTTGGCGGGAGCTTCCGTTTTCGAACAGAATATGATCGATGGGGCAATGATGGCCCTGGACGGATCGGAGAATAAAGGAGTACTTGGTGCCAATGCCATTCTGGGAGTTTCTTTGGCTGTAGCCAAAGCGGCCGCTCAGGAATCAAATCAGCCATTGTACCGCTACGTGGGAGGTGTAAGTGCCCGGACGCTGCCAATACCTATGATGAATATCATCAACGGTGGTTCTCACGCCGATAACAATGTGGATGTGCAGGAATTCATGATTATGCCCATTGGAGCAAAAAGCTTCTCAGAAGGTTTGCGGATGGGTGTAGAAGTGTTTCATCAGCTCAAATCCGTTCTTCAGAAAATGGGTATGTCAACCAATGTTGGTGATGAAGGAGGCTTTGCTCCCAGTCTGAAGAGCAATGAAGACGCCTTGCAGGTCATTATGCAGGCGATTGAAAAAGCCGGATACAAACCAGGTAAGGACATTTATATCGCGCTCGACGTGGCCGCATCAGAATTTTATAGTTCGAAGGATAAAAAGTATCATCTTTCATCCTCTGGTGAGAAACTCACTTCAGATGATATGATATCCATGCTCGAGGGCTGGTCAAAAAAATATCCAATCGTAAGTATTGAAGATGCATTGGATGAAGACGACTGGACCGGTTGGAAATCACTTACAGATCGTCTCGGTAAAAAAATACAACTCGTTGGAGACGACCTGTTTGTTACAAATACCAAACGTTTGAAAAGGGGTATTGACAGCGGTACAGCCAATTCAATTCTGATTAAGGTGAACCAAATTGGAACACTCACCGAAACGATCGAGGCTGTGGATATGGCGAAAATGAATTCCTATACCTCAGTGATGAGCCACAGATCTGGCGAAACAGAGGATACCACGATTGCCGATC
>JBGTLS010000660.1:0-3482 GCA_041744015.1 Cryomorpha sp.
ATCAAATTCAGTTTCCTTTGGATTTCTGAACAGCGACCAAACCATATTTGGAAAATACTTTCTTACAGATACCCGTGCGATTAGAGGATCTGCGCGAATCGGCTTTTCAAGTATGACTACCACCAATCAGGTGCCAACGATTACTCCAGGATTCACAGACAGATATGTCGAAGACCGACGCAACAGAACACAAGGCAACTATATGGTTGCTTTAGGTCTCGAAAACAGAAGAGGTCGTGGACGCGTGCAGGGAATTTACGGTGCAGAAGCAATTATTGGTTTTGCTCATTCTTCTATTGATTATGAATATGGCAACGCCTTTACCGCCGACAATCCTTCCGTAATTTTCACCAATAATTTCAACAATGGAAATTTTGGACAAGGTTCTGATCGGATTATTGAAAACCGTCAGGGCAATACCTTTTTGCTCGGTATCCGTGGTTTCGTTGGTGTGGAATACTTCCTGGCACCGCAGTTTTCAATAGCCGGTGAATTTGGATGGGCTCCTGTATATCAAATCCAGGGCGATGGTATCCAATTAAGGGAGCGTATGGTAAACGGTCAGCTGGAAAGAAGAGAAATTCCTGTGGGAAAAACCGATGGCTTTAGCCTCGATACAGACAACCTGAATGGTTCGCTTGCTTTTATGTTCTATTTCTAATAGACTGACTGTAAGCTTAAAATTTAGAGATTGAAATTCAAAAGACGCATCATTCTGGTGCGTCTTTTTTTTAAAAGAAAGTCTGCTGAAGCTATTTACGCGAGAGATTGCTTTGCCACTCGAAGTTGGATTGCATGTAGCAAATGATAATCTTTAAAAAAGGATTTCCGTTTTTGACGTATTATCATTATTATTGTAATGGAAAAATTGAGCCACATGTTTGTTGCGAACCTAAATAGCTTGATTTTTCCAATTAAGCCTATATGTTTAGTTTGTTTAATGTTTAATTGAAAAAGGGAGCTCTCACTCCCTTTTTCAGTTTTTATATGTTCCGAAACTATATTGTTATCCTTTGATAATCAGGATAGGCAGGGACGCGGCATTGATTATCTTCTGACTAACGGAGCTTCGGAAAAGCCCTTCAAAGAAACCATATTCGTGCCGCACGGTAATGAGCAAATCTGCTCCATACTGTTCGATCGCATCCTCTATACCCTCGTCTATATCCTCATCTACCACGAATGTGAACGTTGGTTCAGGCGCACCGAATTCGCTATGCATCCGCTCGCGAAAAGCTGTTGTAGTTGCGGTGTCTGTTTTTTCGTCCGGATCCATCACGTGCAGGAATCGGAGCCGGCCTTCAAAATTCTTTACAAAATCCTTTACCAAATTCATCGTCTGCTTATCGTCAGCTATTTTGAAGTCAGTAGCAAATACAATATTGGTGTAGGGCTGATAAGGTGATTCGGCTGGAACGGCGATCATTGGGATATTCAGATTTCGTGCTGCAGCGGCTGTATTAGACCCCAGCCACTTTTCGGTGATTCCGCTGGCACCCTGCGTACCCATTATGACCAGCTCGCTGCCATGTTTTCGCGTGGACCTTTCAAGCGTGTCTATCACCGTACCGTGCTCAGCAAGATAGTTAATGGTAATTCCCTCTGAGAGATTCAATGCATCTACCCGCTCACGCAGCAGTACAAGTTCTTCGTTGGCATTTTTGCGCAGAATATCAGTAAGGTCTACCATCACCGCTGTACCTGTAGGTGGGATCGAATAGGCATGGATGATGTCGATAGCGGCGCCAAATTGCTTTGCGATATGCAGGGCGTGAATCAGTGCATTGAATGCACCATCAGAAAAGTCAGTGGGAACGAGAATTTTTTTCATTGGGGAAGTTGTTGGGCCATGGTTTCAGGTCAAAGATACCCGCATTGAACCACTCGTCCAACTATAAATATGCGTCTAAAAGAAAAAAAAAGGCCGTCCAATTGGACGGCCTTTCATGAAGATTATTTAGGTGATTTATCGCTTGTCGAAAGCCACGTAATCCCGTTTGGTGGCACCTGTGTACACCTGACGTGGACGGCCGATCGGCTCGGAATTGCCGACCATTTCTTTCCACTGCGCGATCCAGCCCGGAAGACGACCAATGGCGAAAAGAACAGTAAACATTTCTGTAGGAATACCGATGGCACGGTAAATAATTCCTGAGTAGAAATCGACATTCGGATACAATCCGCGCTCTACGAAATACGGATCTTTCAATGCCACTTCTTCAAGGTTTTTGGCAATTTCCAACGCCTTGTCATTCACGCCGAGTTTTTCGAGAATCTCATCGCATGATTTTTTGATGATCGTCGCACGTGGATCGAAGTTTTTATAAACGCGGTGACCGAATCCCATCAGACGGAATGAATCGTCTTTGTCTTTCGCTTTATCGATGAATTTTTGGAAATCACCTCCGTCGGCAATGATCATTTCCAGCATTTCAATGACTGCCTGATTGGCGCCACCATGCAGTGGACCCCAGAGAGCGGAAACACCTGCAGAGATCGATGAGTAAAGATTTGCTTTGGAAGAACCCACGATACGTACGGTGCTCGTAGAGCAGTTTTGTTCGTGATCGGCATGCAGGATCAAAAGTTTGTTGAGGGCATCAACCACTACCGGGTCCAGTTCATAATCTTCGCTCGGAACAGCAAACATCATGTAAAGGAAATTCTCTACATAGTTCAAGTCGTTGTCCGGATAGATATAAGGATGGCCCTTACTCGACTTGTATGAAAGCGCAGCCAGTGTTGTGATTTTGGCGATAAGCCTGTGGATGGTGAGTTTGATATCCTCTTCAGTCCGGTTGGGCTTTTGAGACTCTGGGTAAAAAGTACTGAGTGATGACAACATTGAAGACAGGATACCCATCGGGTGAGCATTAGACGGGAAGGCTTCATAAAAGCGCTTCATATCTTCGTGGATCAGTGTGTGCTTGGTTATATTGGTGGAGAAACTGGTCATCTCAGTTTCCGACGGCAATTCGCCATTGATAAGCAGATAAGCCACTTCGAGAAAATCAGCTTTCTCTGCCAATTGCTCGATGGGGTAGCCCCTGTAGCGCAATATTCCTTTTTCCCCATCCAGAAATGTAACTGCCGACTGCGTTGCACCTGTATTTTTAAAACCGGTATCCAAGGTAATAAGTCCTGTTTCCGCGCGCAATTTGGATATATCGATTGCTACTTCATTTTCAGTACCTGTAACGAGTGGAAGTTCGTAGGTCTTGTCGTTGTAAATAAGTTTGGCAGTGTCGCTCATGATAAAAGGGTATTATAATAGGGTGGCAAATCGGGTGCAAAGATACGAAACAAATAGGGTTTAACTAAATGAATCGTGTTGATATTGCATCCATTTTGGACAAATATTTTCATCCAAAATTCCGGAACTTTAATTGCCAGCCTGGGTGTATTCTTCCCAACTTTTTTCCTTGTAATGTTCCTCTCCGAAGAAAGTAAGCAAGGGCATAATTTGTTCTGGACGTTGCATA
>JBGTLS010000661.1:0-5451 GCA_041744015.1 Cryomorpha sp.
TAAAGCCGCAAAGATAAAAAAGCGGATGACTATAATGGCGAAAGCAAAATCTCAACGCAAATCATCAGATAAGATTGCATACGAATAACTCTAAAATAAAAAAACCCCTCTCGGAGCTTGTTTATTTACCTGATGGAATACAGGAAATCAGCAGTTGAAAATGTTCTTATCCAAATTTGAGCATCCTGGATTCGTTCAGTTCAGTGAGGTCATAACACTCGAATTTAAACGTGAGTTCGTCAATCATACATGAGTAATCCTGACCAATTTCGAGCATATCTTCATCAAACTTTTCATACATCCAGTTCACTGTGACACGTGATCCGGCTTTTTGAAGTTCTACCAATTTGTATAGTATGAACAGGATGCGTTTCGACGATGCAATATTGAAGAAATCAAAACGAAAGCAAAATTGTATTTCTGTAGGAGGAGCTTCAGACAAGGCCTCGATCCAGTTGAGTATCGGATTGTAAAAAAGCTCCGCATCGATTGGAATTGATCTGCCTGCAATCACGTAAATACCTGAACCATTGTCAAGATGAACGTAGGGAGTTGTTTTGGTTGGACGTCGTAAAAGTAATTCCATAGTGCACATAATCTGGAAGTAATACCTCAAATTCAGAGCGAAAGTTCTATAATTTGTTCAGATTGTCAAGGGAATTTCTACCAACCGGGATTAATGGTAGACAAATTTGTGCCCACAGAAGATAAGAATTTTCAGTTTTCAACAAGTCATGGTTTAAAAGGCGATTCAGAGACTCAGCAAATCCTTAAATCTTGTCGCCTGCCGACGTGATACTTCAAGACTTTCTCCACTTTTCAGTTTAATTTGTAAGCCACCGTTAAACCATGGCTCAATGTGGATAATTTCTTTCAAATTGACGATAAACTTTCTGTTAATCCGGAAAAATTCTCTTTCGTCCAGTCGTTTTTCGAGATTATTCAAACTTTTTAAGATCAGCGGTTTGAATTTTTCAAAATACACACGGACGTAATTTCCCTCCGATTCAAAAACACGAATATCTCTCAGGGATACGAACCAGCACTTCTCTCCGTCCTTAAGGAATATCTGATCATCGAGCGTGAGGCGTCCTTCATTAGAAATTTCTTCTTCCTCTGATTCATCTTCCACTGATACCTGTTCTTTCAGGCTGAGCTTTTTAATAGCTTCAGCCAGCCTGAAATCCTCCACCGGCTTCAGAAGGTAATCCAGGGCGTTTACTTCAAAGGCACGAATGGCGTATTCATCATAGGCCGTGACAAAAATAATTTTGGGGGTGTATTCCAGCATGTCGAGCAATTCAAATCCCGTTTTGCCAGGCATTTGAATGTCAAGAAAAATCAGGTCCGGATGTTCTTTTTCGATCATGATCCGGGCTTCTTCGGCGTTGGCACACTCTCCAATCACATCTATTTCGGGATGCCTGGCCAGCAAATTCTGTAATTCCTTTCGAGCGAGTCTTTCGTCGTCAATGATTATTGTTTTCATGATTCAGGTATTGGTTGGTTACTAAAGGCATTGTTACTTTACAAATTACCCTGTCATCTTCATTATAGATTTCAAGGCTGGCTTTATCTCCGAACAGTAAATTAAGCCGACGGCGCGAGTTGGTCAGACCTATGCCGTTGCTATCCTTTCTCCTCGGTTTTAGCAGATCGAACTTCCCACTGTTGCAGACCTTAATAATGAGATTGCCATCTTCACTGTTTTGCGCGTGAATCCATATTTTTCCGCCTTCCGGCAAATTGCTGATTCCGTGTTTCACAGCGTTCTCCACCAGGGTTTGGACGAGCAATGGTGGTATGGATGATTTATAAAGTTCTTCGGGAATATCGATTTCAAATTGAAGGCGTTCCTCAAAGCGAATTTTTTCCAGACTGAGATAATCCTGCACCATGCGAAGTTCTTCGCTCATTTCTACAAATTTTTTCCGGCCCGAAACCAGGCTGTTGCGCAAAATATTGCTCATTTGTGTAATACTCTTCTTGGCCTGAGTTGGGTTTTCATCCACGAGGGCCCGAATGCTATTGAGTGCATTAAACATGAAATGTGGGTTCAGCTGCGCACGGAGATTGTTTAATTCCACCTCGTTAATTGACGCCGTGAGTCGCAGATTCTTCACTTCTTCTCTTTCGTAATTTTTCAGGTAAATTGAAGCGAAATAAAGGATATTCCAAAAAAGAAAAATAATCGTAAATGGGAAAATCAGCTGCAAAATCAAAGTGTATGGTGGTGCCAGAATTTGCTCCACATCCACAAAGAAAAAGTCTGAAATAAGCGCATAAATGAGCGACGCCAGAATGCCGAATATAAAGGAGAGAAGGATCACCCTTCGAATGACCCGCAACACTTTCATCTGCAACATACCAAACTGAACAATGATATGTCTCATAAAGTGAGACAGTCCGATACCCAAAATGAAATTGACAATCAGAACCTTAACAATGCCGACATCAACATTGCCCTCCGAAAAATTCTGAAACAAAATCAGCAGGATGAATCCAAACCACCCACCTACCTGTGTAAGCCAGTATATTGCCTTTTCGTCGCTCATGCAGCGCGAAGATATGCCGAATTAAGCTTATTTTGGAGCACTTTACACGAACGGTGATTTTGTTTAATTTACTACAACTATTGTGAATTTTCTGGCTCATCAATACCTTTCCTTCGATGATGAGGGCCTAATGGTTGGCAATTTTATAGCTGATACCGTTCGGGGAAAGGACTTTGAAATCTATCCGAACCAAATCAAACAGGGCATTCTCCTTCACCGTTTCATCGATACTTTTACCGATTCTCACCCCATTGTATTAGACACCAGAAAAACACTTTACCCTTATTTTGGAAAGTATGCAGCAGTGGTTCAGGACGTTTTTTACGACCATTTTCTTGCGGTCGACTGGCCTCTCTATCACGCACTTCCCCTTCCGCTTTTCGCCAAAAAAGTATATGCCCTGCTCCAATCCAGAAGTGATGTAATGAATGCGAAGGCTTTGCGCACCCTTCACTTTATGGAACTCCACGGTTGGTTGGAAAATTATGCGCATTTGACCGGAATTGATCGTTCGTTAAAAGGACTTTCGCGGAGGGCTTCATTTCTGTCCAATATGGAAAACAGTATGGAACCACTCCGCTTACACTTCGAAGAAATGAAACTCCATTTTGACCATTTTTTTCCCGAGTTGGTTTCAGAAGTTGCGAAAAATCAGCATTCGAAACCAGGGATTTAAGTCCCCGTACCACATGCATCACAATAGCGTTTTACAGGTTTAATAGGCATTTCAGGAATTCCAGGTGGTACAAAACAGAAACTTTCGGGATTTCCTACCGTATAGAGAACTTGCTCCGAAGCAAAAGGGCCTATGCAGAAAGAAAAACGCCATATCGGGCTCAAAAATCTGATGTTCATTTCGGTGGTCGTCACGCTATCGTGTCAGCACGATGTCAACGTGAAGGAGCGCATCCATTTGGCTACAGCCGAACGGATCAGGCTCGATCCTGTAATATTCGATCTCGACGCCATCAGGGAGAAAGGCGTTCTGACCGCGCTTACGCTAAACAGTTCCACCTCCTACTTCGTGTATCGGGGTCATGCCATGGGCTATGAATATGAATTGCTCAAACGATTTGCCAATCACCTTGGTGTTGAGCTCGAAATCCGGATTATTCCTGACGTGAATGCCATGTTTGACCTGCTCAATAAAGGCGAAGGTGACATCATAGCCTGCAACCTCGCAATTACAAAAGACAGGTTGCAACTCGCCCGCTTCAGCGAACCATACAATTTCACCAGACAGGTGCTGGTGCAACGAAATCCGGAAGGATTTGAAACCATGAGCCTCGATATAATCAACAAAAAAATCGTCACCGGTCCGATTGACCTTATTGGAAAGAAAGTTTATGTAAACAAATCGTCTTCCTTTTTCAGCAGGCTAAAAAGTTTACAAAATGAAATCGGCGGGGATATCGATATTGTCTCTGTACCAGGGTATATCGACACCGAAAAACTTATCAAAAAAGTTGCAGATGGTGATATTGACTTTACAGTGGCCGATGATAACATTGCCCGGTTAAATGCAACATATTACCCCAATCTGGATATTTCTGTCCAACTCAGCTTTCCCCAACAAATCGCGTGGGCAATGCGCCAAAACAGTCCTGATTTGGTAACAGCAGTCAATGAATGGTTTGAAGAAGACCGTAAAAAATCTGTACACGCCTACATCTACAGCAAATATTTTAAAGCCTCCAAAGAGCAGTGGGACAGATTTAACAGCGAATATTCCTCTCTCAAAGGCAACAGAATTTCTGACTATGATGAAATCCTGAAAGAATACAGCAAAATAATCGATTGGGACTGGCGACTTTTAGCCGCTCAGATGTACCAGGAAAGCAAGTTTCAGGAAAATGCGCGTTCGTGGGCCGGCGCTTTTGGACTGATGCAATTTATGCCGGCAACAGCAGCCGTCTACGGGATTGATACAACCTCATCGGCGGAGGCTCATATCCGGGCCGCCATCCTTTATATCAGCTGGCTCGATGACTATTGGAAGGAACGCGTTTTCGATCCTGAGGACCGGATGCATTTCATTCTCGCATCGTACAATGTTGGGCTTGGACACGTTACTGATGCCACAAACCTGGCTGTGACTTTGGGATACGATCCCCAAAAATGGGATGACAATGTAGCAGAGTGCATTTTACTCAAATCTCAAAGCGAATTTTATCAGGCGGCTGTGGTGAAATATGGATATTGCAGGGGCGAAGAACCGTATCAATACGTCAAAAAAATTCTGGCCCAATACGAGCATTACAAACGGGTGATCAGCTGAGGCGGTGCTCGAATAATCGCATAACCAATTGTGCAAAATCAAGGGGTTTTGTGTAATTCCTGTCAGAATAAACATTGGCCACAAGTTTGAGATACGCCGTCTCCCCATCATAGCTATACCACTCTATCAGCACATTACCGTAACGCTGATTAGCCAACACTTCCTGATCCCGCTTTAAATCAGGTTTTAAATAATGTCTCTCAACACATTCCAGGCCTTTGGGTTTCTCGTCAAATTTTCTGTCACTGGTATAAAGTTGATAATCCAGCTCCAGCACTTTTTCACAAAAGTAATCGAACCAAAAAACGAAATGAGGGTCTGGGATAGTTGAAATTTGATTGAAATAAAATCCGTTGGCCTGAGGACTCTTGTATAGAAAAAAGCCCTTTTCTGGCAAATTAATGTGAATTTGTGCCTGACGGAAATAAGTTGTCAGCAATTCTAATTCCGAGATAAATTCAACAGAGCCTTTCCAGGATTCGTATTTTTCCAAAAAACGGCCATTGCGCACAATGGCTTCGCTTACGAAAGGTTGTTTTGCAGAAGCATCGTCGTTCCCGAATAATTTTTGGTAGATGTGCTGAAAAAAATCTGCTGACATAATTCCAATTTTGAAAA
>JBGTLS010000662.1:0-9743 GCA_041744015.1 Cryomorpha sp.
GCAATGGATTGGAGATTTCAATCCGAAAATGCTCAAGGTGGCCGACAATCTTGGCGGGGAGCGGTATCGGGAATTGAAAACGTACCGGTATCTCTTTGATCGAAACAAACCTTTTGAGCGGTATCCGGTTTTAGAATAGATGTCAACAAGTGGATGTGAAATTTTTGCTTTGTCAAATAAAAAGAAGACACTATATTTGCACCCGCTTTAAACGAAAGCTTTTTGATTCCGTAGCTCAGCTGGTAGAGCATTACACTTTTAATGTAGGGGTCCTGGGTTCGAGCCCCAGCGGGATCACAAAAAGCCATCCAATTTCTGGATGGCTTTTTTTTTTTCAATTGTATGTTTCTTCCCTTTTAATGTGATTGCTGCTTCATGAGGGTGGTTGAGTTTCTTTCTTAGTTCTTCACGCACATAGACGTCTGTGGCGATAATCGAATTTATAGACAGAATCGTCTATTATTTGGCATATAGACGAAATACTCTATAATTGACTTTATAGATGTTTTTGTCTATAATCCAAAATATAGATTCTTTAATCTATATTTGTCCAAAATGTTCCCATGATTGGAATTATTACCGGAGATATCGTGGACTCGCGGAGTCAGGCTGGACCAGAAAGTTGGTTAATACCACTGAAGAAATATTTAAAAGAAACCATCGGACCCGATCCTGGGAAATGGGAAGTATATCGCGGGGACAGTTTTCAGATTATGGTGCCTCCCCATCAATCTCTGCGTATCGCTTTAGAAATAAAATCCCTGCTCATGACTATTGGCAAGCTCGACGCCCGCATGGCCATTGGCATGGGAACGATGACGTACACAGGGAGCTCCATTTCCGAATCTACCGGCGAAGCTTTTCACCACTCCGGCGAATCATTCGAAATGCTAAAAACCATGAAAAGAGACTTGATCGTCAAATCGCCTTGGGTGGATTTTGACGAAGAGTTCAACCTTCTATTGCGATTTTTGCAAATCGTCACAGATTCCTGGACCAACGTATCGGCCAAAACTGCTGTTCTGGTCCTTCAAAAACCGGATGTACAGCAATCCGATTTGGCTGAGCAACTCGGCATATCACAACCATCCATCAGTGCGCGATACAACAGGGCACACCTCAGTGAAATACTTTCTCTTATAAAATATTTCGAAAAGCGCGTAACTCAATTATATTCGCCGGCATGATCCTTCTGATTCAATTCATTCTCGCCCATCTGATCGGAGATTTCCTGCTTCAGTTCGATCCCTGGATACAAAGTAAAGAAAAGCGCAAGATCAAATCTCCTTTCCTGTATTTTCATATCATCATCCATTTTTTACTCATCCTTCTGATCACAGGTGGTTTCGAATGGTGGATTCCCGCGCTGATTATCAGCATTATTCACGGTGTTATTGACACTGCGAAAATTTATTTCCAAACACCGACTTCACAACGATATTGGTTTTTTGTCGATCAGGCGCTTCATCTAATCACAATTTTTACCGTATGGTATTTTGTAATCCTTCCGGAAATCGCCCTTCCAATACCCGGCATGGCTTTTTGGATTATCATTACGGTTATCGTTTTTCTCACCACGCCCGCATCCTTTGGCATCGCTGCGATTATGGCTCCCTGGACCCAACAGCTCGCTATAGAGAATGAAGGGGCCCTGCCAAAAGCCGGAAAGTACATAGGCATTTTGGAAAGGCTTTTGACCTTCGCCTTTATAGCCATAGGGCAATGGTCGGCCATTGGATTTCTGCTTGCCGCAAAATCCATCTTCCGGTTTGGCGATATCAGCAGGTCAAGAGACCGGCGTATGACCGAATATATCCTCGTAGGCACCCTGACAAGTTTTGGAACCGCGATCGTCGTGGGCATTCTGTGTTATATCCTCGGCGTTTTCAATTTTTAATTTTTTTCCGGGAAACCATAACGCTCATATTTTTCAGCCCCAACAGGCACATCCACAAAAGGATCATTGGATAATGCTCAGGCAGGTTCTCCATTTGAGTTTCGTTTCATGGATTCGGCGTATTCCTGAATAAGGACATATCTTCGCACCATGAAAAAAATATGGTTGCCGCTCATTTTTTCCCTTTTTATCATTTCTCTTTCGGTAGAAGGATATGCGCAGGTACGTCTTAAAATTCTTTCCTATAATGTGCTAAACTATCCCAATCCGGACTACAATGATCAAAGAGCGGACACCCTTAAAAAAATCATTGATTTCTATATTCCCGATCTCTTTCTCATGCAGGAATTGAAAAGTGAAGCCGGGCTTCAGGAATTGCTGGATGTGGCGTTTAATCACTCCGGAGCGCAGTTTGCAGCGGGCGAATGGGTGTCGCAGGTATCAAATCCAGGATCATCATGGCCTTTGCAACAAAATGTGATATACAACACGGAAATATTGGTGCTTCTGAGTGAATATTATTTGCTCACCGCACACCGCGATATCAATATTTACAGGTTTTTGGTAAAAGATGAAAATCTCGACTCTCATCAGGATTCCACCATATTTTATGCTGTAAACTGGCACCTGAAATCGAGTCAGGGAGCTGCCAACGCCTTACAGCGTGCGCTTATGGCTGAGGTATTAGTTGATCATTTTGAAGATTTGGATCCGGACGCTTCTATTTTCGTGGCTGGTGATTACAATGTTTACAACAGCAACGAGAGCGCCTATACCCAATTGCTCAATACAACAAATGCCATCACACTTCAGGATCCGCTTGATGCCGGGGGAAACTGGCACGACAATGCATCTTTCAGCTATCTGCATACCCAATCCACCCGCACCACGCAGATAAACATGGATGGAGCTTCGGGCGGTATGGACGATCGGTTTGACATCATTCTCGTCTCCGAAAATATGTTGCACCCTCAGCACAACTTCCAATATGTGGATCAATCTTACGAAGCATTTGGAAATCCCGGCGGCAATTGCCTCAATCAGCGCTTAATCGACTGTACCAACAATGACATGCCCGCCAATATCGTCTATGCTTTGTACCAAATGTCGGATCACCTTCCGGTAAAAATGGAAATCGACGTGACACTGCCCGCTGCTTTGGGCCTTGCGAATCCGACTGAACTATTCCAAATGACCGGTGGCAATCTGGTTCGCGACGAGCTTACCGTGCAGTTTCCTGCAAATGTTGTTGACAGATCGTTTTCTTATGAAGTCCTGGACATGTTTGGCCGCCCGGTTTTGAGAGGGCAATTGACCGGGAGTGCCTTGAGGATTTACACGGGAAACCTGCCTGCCGGTATGTATTTTTTGCGCGTAGACGCACTCAATTTGGCACCTTTTCGTTTTGTGGTGATTTCGAATTAAGACCCGGATTTATGTTTTATCGAGGACCAGCAAGGTCTCATCACTTTTTTTCACTTTCGTGAAAAATTGATTCAAATCCATTCGTTTTTCTTTGGGATACTCGCCTGCGTGGTAAATGAATTGTCGCACCACTGTGATCATTTGAAGCGATTCATCCAAATGATAATTGACCTCAAAACTTCCAGCATCGCAAGTAGCAATTAAAGGCTCGGGCAGATTTGAAGAGATATAATCACTCCCTAAATGTATTTGAATCGTATCGGTAATATGGTAACCGTGTTTAATCTCCACCGGTTTATTCATTTTCCGGAGGGTATCTATTTCAGGAACCTGGAGTTGAAGCGGAAATGGCGACACCAATAATTTCGAACCTGCCTTTCGCCCAAATAGTCTTGCAGTTGCAGAAGTTTTGACTGCAATAGCTGGTTCTCGATTCGGATAACGTTCGCAGTTATATTCTTTCAGATCAAATGACTTGATGTCAAATTGCTCGCTAAACGCCCTGTGTGGTTCCTCACCAGTATACTCTCTCCGGTAAAATGATGTGTTTTCCATAGCCAGTCCACCGTATTTCAAATCGGCAGAAATGTTGGCACCCCCATCTGGCATGATTTCGATGCGCAGATTACGACTTCCAAAATTATCACTGGCATCATGCTTCGTTGTTCGCGCCATAAGTCCACCGGTTTCAGTAATGAGCATAGCCCACCGATTGTCGATCGAATTGGATGTGTATCCAAACGGATTTGTTTGGCTGGTGCATTCAAGCCATGTGGTATCACCGATCTCCGGGAGGCAAACCACCACATGGTTAAACCAGTCGGAAACATACTGAGGATCTTCGTTTGATGGATCGGATCCACCATAAATTAAGGCGCTGTAACTCTTTACACCCACATAGTTCATCGCTGCATTGGTGAAGTTGGAAAGACCTTTGCAATCGCCATATCCGGTTTTGTAGGTGTCTGCCGCAGAGATGGCCTGCAGACCCCCGAGTCCGTAACCAATATATACATATCTGAATCTGCCCTGAACATAAGCATATACCGCCCGGGCGAGTGATTCTGAATCGTGATATTTGCCGCGGATCACATCCAGATCGGCCATGGCTGCCGGGGGTAAGGTTTGTCTGCCTGACCAAAGATTGTGAATGAATTTGCCAAATGTTTCCCACGATTCGAGCGAACAAAGCTCCTTACCATATAAAAATTGCAGCGGCGTGATACGTGCTGAGGGAATGGTCTTGTCCCCGTCCGAAAACATATTCCGGAGTAATTGCAATTTTGGATCTTTGAGCCCAATATGCACCGTCCGTATGGTTCCTTCATGGTGATCATTGATCTGTAGAAGGGAATCCTGCTCCAGCAAATATTTGAATGGGAGGTCTGTATTTCCGGTAACGTATAAGTCCGACTGAAGAACACTGGTATTTCCCGCACCTCCAAAATTCCATTTGTATTCGCTTGGAATTCGATAAAATTCTATGTTAATATCAAGTGTGTATGGATAAGAGTTTGAGCGGGTATCGAGCTTGTATCTGCGAATGTTCTCAAAATAAGCAAGAGACCTGATATATTGCGTTACCTCAAAGTTTTTGATATTGTACCTGGCTATTTGGCTTCCGGAGGCATCCCTTACCACAATGTCATATTTTTTATAGCTGCGGATCTGGTCTGTGAGAAATTCATGAACAGCGTGATGGTCACCCGCTGCTGTCAGGATTTTGACAGTATATTGGATTGCCACTTCCATCCGCGCATTCGACTTGAGCGTAAAATGCGCGCTTTGTTTTTCAATAATCGCATCAAAAGCACCCCCTGTGCAGGACCAATGGATGACGAATAGGAGGCAGGAGAAAAGAATTTTCATTTTAATGAGCGATTTCTAACAAACTTGTATGGGAGTGAGATATCAAATCATAGAATTCGCGCAATGGAGCACATTCGTTGGGCTCGAAATGGGGTTTGCGAATATCTACCACGCTGCGCACGGTCAGCGTGTTAAATGATTCTGCGGCATTGATCGAAAAAAAACCGGCATTCTCAGGTAAAGCGTATTGTTTGGATTCAGGCAAGGACGAGAATCCTGTGTTTTCAGAAAGTTTTATCTGACAAATGTATTCCTGCTTCCAGGGCGAGGGATAATTGACGGGATATTTTCGGTTTTCTGCTGTTAATGGATTTTCCGAAAGGTCGTGATATAGAATGGTTGGTAAATAAACTGAAGAACCAATTACTTCCGCGGGAATGCTGATTTTACAGCTTAATTCGATCGGGAGATCTCTTTCCTTCAAGTTCTTTAAATCAATGGAATGTACAATCCATGACTTTGGAAGATCGAGATCACTGGCGTCAATATCTGAATCGTCCCAATGCGTTCGCCTGAAGGATTCCGCGTACCGGCCTTGCAATACGAGACGAAACTGACCCGAAAACGTTTGGTCGGTCATGGACTCCAAACTGATCAGCGTGCGGGAAATTGTGGGAAATCCGCTGTTCAGATCAACCCATGTAACTGATTCGGGATTGGCCACCAGTCCACGACCATTGTGATACATGGTGGGCAATTGGTTAAATGCCATCACTTTGTTGGAAGGGTCCAGTAAAAAATATGTACTATCCATTTCCAGGGCGGTGATGACATTGGAAAACTGTGTGAAAATTGGAAAAAGGGTCACCGGCCGTTCCTCATTGCGCCCGGTCAGTAAAACGGGATGCGCTTTAAATCCATTTGAACGCAAAGCATAAATGAGCATCCAATTGATTGCATTTCGCGATCCAAGACCTTTTTCATATAATTCGGCAGGTGTATAGTCCGGGTACAAATAATTATGCTCCCCATTGAGGACCATGTTGTCGCGTATCAGCGCGAAAAGTTCTTTCGCACCTTCCAGCGTTCCGTACTTGTCGGGGTCGATGCCAAAATTCTGTGCTTTTTTCGATTTTGGATTCAAAAAATTTTTGGTGATTTCGTCTTCCAAAAATTGCTTTGTAGAATGGTCCCAGTCTTTGTAGAAATATTCCACTTCCTTTTGAGGCCAGGCAATAAATCCGAGTTCTGCTTTGAACCTGGTGCGGTAATTTTCTGCGGCATCCATTAGATTTTCACTTTTAAAAGCCGGCACATTTTCATATATGATATTGAAACTCGACCTTTTATATGTCCATATCGAATTTGACGATCCCGTCTCTTTGAAAAGTTCGCTTCCCCTTTCATACTTCGTGTGAGGGAGATAACCACTGCCCATCATTTTATACCCCATCATTTCAGGATAATATAACTTAAACTGACTGTAGCGGGTAGGGTAGTCATTTTCAAATGTCCAGCTTGGCAACCGGTAACTCAACGGAGATCTGACAACCTTTTCAATTTCTATGATACTGCCCACTTTTACATTGGGCAAGGTAAATCGCACCATGTTGACGTTTTCATCATACGGCTCTATTGACCATTCGCGACTGCGAAGTTTCGTACTTACCACCTCTCCATTTTCCAGATTGTGAACAATCGCTTTTAGTGCGGTAATTTTTTGTGAATTGGTTCCGGAACGCAAATACACGATTTGATTGGCTTCGTCGAGTGCATCACTCTTCAGAATTTTCATTCTGATGTAAGTTTCGAATTTAACTTCAAATTTGGATTCGTAGTTGATATGCACTTCGCATTGGCCAAAGTCGATCATAATGAAGGCCGCATCATCAGGGGAAATGATAGAATCATTGGTTTCAAAATCTGCAGGAGAGATTTTACCTAATTGGTAATTGACCTCCCCTTTGGATTGACTCCACAAGGGAAGTGTCAAGAGTTGGGCACTTACTAACAAAGAAAAAATCCAAATTTTTGCGGGTTGTATGCAGTTTTTTGGTTTCATAGAGCTGAATGGTCGCTACGAAATAAGCAAAATACTTTTAAATTAACGCAAAAATTTCTCTGAAGGCATTGTTCCTCACCATCGGCTTTATAATCGAAGGGTCCCCTGGTACGGTAAATAACCGGGTGTGGTTAAAAGCTAAAAGCGAGTTTGAGATTCAATCTGCGCGATGTCAGGAAATTGGGAACGCCATATTGGCGACCTCCTGATTCCTGAATCCAGGTGTAGCTGATGGTATTGTTGATATTCAATAAATTCCAGACTTCAAGGCTAACCACTGCGCTTTTAAAGTTGCCGAAAGGGCCTTTGCCGGGTGTTTTGGGCATGAGATCTTTCGAAAAACCGATATCTACACGACGATATGCTGCGTAGCGTTCCACATCTTTGTAACGCTCAAAATCTGGGGGACCAAATGGAAGACCCGTTCCAAAAAGAAAACTCAGGTGAACCCGAAAGGAGGGAAAACTCGGCATCTCATCCTGGAAAAACATGCTGAAAAAGACGAGTCTGTCAGTGGGTCTTGGAATATATCCCGGGAAATTGATCGTGGAATCCACCGGAGTTGCATCCGCCGTAAAACCGCCCTGAATGAGTTCTCCCGTGGCATTGAAGTAATCGTAATAAAAATCGTCCTGAATGTCCTCCTCGGTTTTCAAAAAACTCAGATTGGCCCAGGATTCAATACCGGGGATAAATTCCCCATTGATTTTCATATCGATTCCGGTGGCATATCCCCTCGAAATCTGATCGCCGTAATACCGGAGTCGTATGTTGTCAATTTCGTAGGGTACAAGATTGTTCAGGGACTTGTAGTATGCCTCGGTGACAAACTTAAAATCACGATTCCACATAAGGAAATTGATATCAGCTCCCAGAACGTAATGAATTGATCGTTGTGCAGTGGTATTTGGATTCAACGTCCCATCAATGGAGCGCAGTTCACGGTAAAACGCCGGTTGATAATAATAGCCAGAGCTAAAGCGAAACACCACATCTCTTCGCAGAATGGTACTGTCATTCAGCTGTTTTTTCCACTGTGGTTTAAATGCGATGGTACCCCTTGGGCTCACGACGGTCTCCTGATTGAAATCCCAATAATTGGCCCTTAATCCTACAGTGGCAGTCACTTCATTTTCATTTGGCAGCAGCCAGTCCCAGCTATTTTGTAAATAAGCCATCAATCGGTTTGATACAAGGGTGTTCTGGCCTTTGATGACATCCTGAAGTACAATCTCATCGCGCGGCAAAATAGGCACGGAGTATCCGCCAGAATCAATATAGGTCCATTCTGATAATTTGTCGTTGATTTCTTCCGCCTGCCAGGTCGCTCCCCACTGCAAATATTTGTTGTTGATCGTTTTAAATCCGCGGTGCTGAAGACTCAATACAGTCGCATCTATGCTGTTTCTCCCGTGTTCCAGAAATCCACCTATTCCACGGTTGCGCACAATGTCCCCAAACTCATCTCCACCCAAATCTCTTTCGAGTTCATCGAGAGAGTATTGGCCCTGGATACTGAAAGTTTCGTTTTCATAGGTCTGAAATGCTGAGGCCGTAAATTTTAAGCGGGTATCACTGTTTGGATTGTACTCCGTGGAGATCGCGCCAAAAAAGGTTTCGAAGGAGGTTTCTTCCTGACCGTCGAAAAACACCGTGAAGCGCAGCGCCTCATTAATGCTTCCAAATTGCGTTTGGCGGGATGAAGGAACGAATTTGTAGTTGTTTCCCGAATAATTTCCCAAAAAGGAGATTTCCCATTTATCGCTCAGATCGTAGGTCCAGTAAGATTGAACATCCGTAAAATTTGGCTGGTAATCCCCCTGTGTATCAAGTGTTCCGAGAATGTATTGGTTGGTGAGGTACCGCACGCCGGTGATTTGACGGAAGCGTTGATTCTTTGAAGAAGATTCAATGGCGAGAGATCCGCCGAGCAGGCTGGCACTCACGCTTCCGCCAAAGTTCACTGGTTTTTTGTACTGAATATCGAGCACAGAACTCATCCTGTCGCCGTATCGGGCATCGAAGCCCCCGGCGCTGAAGTAAATGCTGCCGACCATATCCGGATTGGGGAAACTCAATCCTTCCTGTTCACCCGATCGGGCGAGAAAAGGACGATATACTTCAATATCATTTACATAGACGAGATTTTCCGCGAAACTTCCGCCCCGTACGCTGTAGACCGAACTCAGTTCATTGCTCATTTGCACACCCAACTGCGATGTGAGTACGCTTTCAATACCTTGTTGAATACTTGGATTGATGCGAATGTCTTTGATAGGGACGGGTTGTAAAGTCGTGCGTCTTTCGCGGGTATCCTTGATTTCAACACCTTTTATTTCCTGAAATTCCAACCGGAAATTCAATGTCTGGGTTTCACCTTCTGCAATGCTTAGAGACGCTACCTGGGCGACGTAAGAAGCATGTCGCACTTCCATTTCCAGATCGGTTCCTACCTCAATTTCAAGAATGTAAAAACCCTTTTCGTCAGAAAATGTGCCTTTGCCCTGTTTCTTGATGTATACAGAAGCATATGATATGGCTTCGCCTTTG
>JBGTLS010000663.1:0-2736 GCA_041744015.1 Cryomorpha sp.
TCCAGACTTTTTTCTGATGAACGGTAGGTGGTTATATCACCACGACCTCCTACTTCAAAAATTGGCTCAAAGTGGTATGCCTGGACTGCGGGGTTGATCAGGTTGAGGCGATAGGGATCAAATAAAGCGCCACCACTGCCACCCATTCCGGCCTGAACCACCGTTTGTCTGTGATTGGGGGTGCCGGGCCCGAATACGGAATAAGGCGAACCCAGGTCGACCTGTGCTGAAAGGGATTGGTGCAGCGTAATAGCACTGAATAATAATATGCTAATTCTGATTGACGTTGTACTGAAGAATTTCATGTATGCCCTCAAGGGTAAGATACGGGTGTGCAAAGATGATATTTTTAAATGCTTTCTCAAAAGGTGTATAATCTCCACCGGTGGATATTATAATCAGGTCATCATAATCGTTGGCCGCAAGTTCAATAAATTGCATCATTTCGCCCTGCACTCCCTGTATGACTCCGCTCGCCATACTGTGTCGGGTGGATTTGCCCGGCCAGGTATTTTTTTCTGCTTCCCACTGGGTAATCAGAGGCAATTTGCCTGTCATTTGATGCATACTTTTAAAGCGCATATTCAGTCCGGGGCTTATCGCTCCACCTTTGAATATTCCGGCGGCCTCGATGAGATCGTATTTGATACACGTTCCAAAATCAATGATAAGAACGTCTGAATTGGGGTAAAATTTCGCAGCAGCTACTGCATTGGCAATTCTATCTACTCCGAGAGTGGCAGGTGTGGCATAATCCAGACTGATCGGAATGGGGGTGTCATGTTTGAGTTCTATAAGGTGTAATGACTGGTTGAGCACCTCATAAAGTTGGGGATCCACGGCGGTTACTGCACTTAAAATAGCCCGTGTGGAGCCGAGCTTTGAAATCAATCCAGAAATTTCATCCACTGACTTTTTTCTAAACGAAATCACTTCCAGCAGCTTGTCGTCCCGAAATGAAGCCATTTTGATGCGGGAGTTGCCGATATCGATGACGAGATCGGTTTTTTTAATGCCGGTGCGGTTTTTATTCACTGTTTTGAAAATATCTTTATATTTGCGCCCTGCTAAACCGGTGATGTAGCTCAGTCGGTAGAGCAAAGGACTGAAAATCCTTGTGTCGGCGGTTCGATTCCGTCCATCACCACAGAAATCCCACCCCAACAGGGTGGGATTTTTTATTTCCCGAGGAAATATATCAGTTCTTCTTTTTGAAGGCGGTATTTATGTTGTTTTTCGTCTGACAAACTTCCCACAAAATTATTTGGTGTGACCTTAAATCCGGCACTTCTCAACCGGTCCGCATAATCTGTTCCATAAAGTCTCATATGATCCTTTTGCCAATAGTGAAGTTCGCGCTGTTCCGGACTTATTATGGTTGGATCTTCTAGCGTTTCGACACTGGCATGATTGATCGGCACTTGCATTATAGCCCAGCCACCAGGTCGGAGTACACGGTAAAGTTCCCGCATACATTGTTTGTCATCCGCAACATGTTCCATCACGTGGTTGCAAATGATCACATCAAAGTCGTTTGATTCAAACGGGATATTGTGCAGGTCAAAAGGAAATTCAGCAAGTGGAGATTCGAGATCGCCTGTTATATACGCGATGTTTTGCAATGCCTTAAACCGGCCATAGAAACATTGTTCAGGAGCAATATGCAGGACGCGCAAAGGAGCAGTAAAGAAGTTTGTTTCGGCATGTAAAAAAAGCCACATCAGACGGTGCCTTTCGAGGGAAAGGCAATAAGGACAAAGCACGTTTTGGCGCAAAGCCTTATCTGATCCATACGAGAGAAATTTACTGAAATGTTTATCACACACGGGGCAGGCGACTTGATCGCCTCGAAATAATAGGGGTGCGAAAAGACGAAAAACATAACTGAGTCTTATCAACAGGGGCCGCGGAAGTCGGGTGAGGGCGAGTCTATATAGTGTTTTCATTTTTTCCGGAAGCCGTAAAAGTAGCCAAAAATGATTGCCAACACAGATATGATATTTTCATTTTCATATCTTTGAAAAAAACAACCATTATGAAAAATCTATTAGGAGTGCTGCTTACCTGCTTTTTATTAAGTGCTACGGCACATGCACAAGACACGCGTAATTCCCGCGAGTTGAACGCAAGAAGTGCTGAAAAAAAATCTGCCATGAATGAAACTGTCGAAATTTACACCATGGTAAATTTGACTTTTGAAGATGATAAAATGATGATCCAGCCCAGTAAAAGCGAAGGGAAGTTTGGGAATAAATATTCATCAAGAACTTATCCTGAGATCGACAGGCTTACCAAAGCTGACCTCAGCGCTGAAGGAGAAATTGACTTTCTCAATACAATGGGTGAAAACAATTGGAAACTCATTACAGTTATTGTGAACACAGAAGGTAAAAAGACCATGAAGTCAATGTATTTCAGCAAATCAGTTCCTACAGCGCAAGCAAGAGCTGCCAGCCGGGAGGAAACCACCCCCAGCTCACGAACGACTCCAGCAACGCGGACTGCTCCTGCCGAGCGTTAAATCCTTTTATCAGCGTGCAAAAACGGAATAAATCCGGTCGACGGGTAACAATCTTATTTTATCTGTTGACCGGATACGTTTTGCTCCAGTTTTCATGGTGGGCATTCCTGCTCATTGATCTCAATCGAACTTTATACAGGCCGCAGGGCACGGATGTGCTCAATCCAAAGATTTGGATGGTTATCGGAGAAGGTACCGTATTCCTTATTTTTTTG